>JBGCFB010000056.1:0-3050 GCA_045106685.1 Bacteroidia bacterium
CTCGGATGCCTGGATGGAACACAGACGTTCCCTCCCTTGTTTCTCGAAATTGACAATACCACATTCATTCAGGATTCTGAGATGCTTCGAAATAGCCGGCCGGCTCACCTTAAAGCGCTCCGCAACGGCGTTCACCGTCAGTGCTTCCTCAGCGAGTAACTGAATAATATCCCTTCTGACAGGATCGGCAATGGCTTGAAAAACATCTCTTCGTTCTTGCATACAATACGTAACCGTTTGGCTACAAATATATATGTAATCATTTGGTTACGCAAATTTTTCCACCAAACTGGTTTCTAATTTGTGGCTTTGGGGCATCTGGCCTTGAGAAAAGGCATGCCTTTTCTCTACAATGATGGCGTATCATTGTCGTATCTATTTTTAAAAACCCAACCCGCCATATTAGCTAACTTTCAATTCTCCATTATCAATTATCCATTCAATTACCCCATCCCATGATCATGGTATACCGCCCAGTCATGCTCTAGGCTAGCTTTGTAAGTGTTCAAATCATATTGACTATCAAACACTTGCGTTATGAAAAAGCTACTTATCCCTCTCTTGTTGATGCTCGGCTGCGCCAGTCTCAGCGCGCAGACGCTTATCGATCATCCCATCGATTTGGTGAATTCTTCGGTGGAAGCCAATGAGTTTTTGATCTTCCATACCGATGGACTCGGCAGCTCAAGTCCTGCTACCAAAACGACCATTGGTCGCTACGATCCTGCCGGCGGATCGCTTTCTCAAAAAATTGTGGAAGCGAGTTCTGTGACCAATCCCGCGAGCGTGCAAACGGGAAATGGAAAATTCATGAACGCTATCGCGCTGGACTATAATGGCGACAGCTATGACGAAGTCGTGTATGTGGTGGAAGCTGCCAATGGCGTCAAAGGGCTTTCCGTTCCTTCCATCAATAAGGGCAACCTCAATGGCACAATCAACACAGGAGATGTTGTTACAACGCTACCTACTCCATCCGGCTCACCGATGTCAGTCGTGAAGATGGATAAAGGCGATTTCGATAATGACGGAAAAGAAGAGTTGATCCTCCTCACACGTTCTGATGTAACGAATGCTTTACGCGTTCAAATCCGCAATATCTTAGGTCCTTCGACTGTTCAGAGTAGCACACTTCAAAAAGAGGCTTCCGTCTTGCCTTTTGTGCCATTGAGCAATTCAGCTTATGAAGCTTTTGATATTGCTGTAGGAGATTTTGACAAAGATGAAAAACTTGACCTTGCAGTAGTAGCCTTCGAACAAGGCACATCAAACCGCCAATGTGTCTTGCAGTATTACTCGGTCACTCCTCCTGATTTTCCATCAAGGCCTTTCTGGACCATTGACCCAAAAGGAAAAGTAACGCTGGGAACCACTGGCCCAAGTTCTGGAATCGAAAACGTAGCCATAACATCTGCCAGACGAGCCACTGGTATTGATCAGGTAACTGTAGCCCTTGCTTTTCGCGATCCTAATAACCAGAATACGATCCAGCGTCGTCTGTACACCGTCATCACTGATATGGTGCCAGGAACCTACGATCTCGATACTCCACAGTTACTGGCACAGCCATACACCAGTTCCAGCAATAATGGCGGCACCATACCTGCTATTTCGATCGATGCTGGCGACCTGATTAACAATGGGGAAGAAGAAATTGCTGTAGCCTGGGACGGTGAAGTACAGATATTCAGCTCATTTTCCAGCTCCATAACCCTGCGTGCTACCGGAAGTGCAGGAACCGTTCAAGACGAGTTTTATAAGCTCACAAAAGGAAACAGCTACCTCTCGATCGGTGATGTAGACTATGATAAATCGAAGGATATACTCGTCGTGACGACGGACGATGATGGCAACTCAGGTAATACCATGCATAGCATGCGCGTCAGCATTATGAGCCTTTCGCAAAACCTACAAACCCTTAGCGTAAAAGCGCAAAAGGAAATCCAGTCTCAGCAATGGGCAGGTGCCTCAAGTGACTATCACCTATGCGCAACACTGGGCGAATTTCAGGGTGGACGTGCTATACTAAAAGAGCCTACCAAGTCTTTGAAAAAGGTTTTTACACCACTCATCGTCAACAACGCTCCTCCCCATCACTTCGACATTTTGGACAATGTGGAAGCCGATATTCTGGATGCTTACCCAAACTGGCCTAGCACCGCAGGGACAGGAACGATCAGTTCGCAATACCTCGCAGTAAATAATACTTCGCGTACTCTGGAGACCAGTCTTAATTCTGACTGGGGTGTGAGCAGCACATTATCGGTTGGTGTTTCTAAACTTGGAAACGGCATAAAAGCCTCAGTGACAGGCAAGTACGGCGAAAAATTCACCAAAACTCAGACCAATACCAGTACCGTAACCATCAGCACATTGAGCACGGCGCTGTCTGACGATCAGGTGTATGGAGTGGTTCAGGATTATGAGGTGTTTGAATATCCCGTCGATTCGAGTGGTCATACCATTGGTTATGTCCTTGCCATGATGCGTGAGGGGCAGCCGATCATCCAGTGGATGGATTCCAAATCGACGGACGCGATCGATTACATTTCAGATCATGAGCCTGGAAACTTGTTCTCCTATCCTTCTTCAGCAAATTTTGATGATTATGCTGGTGTAAGCGAATTGATCCGAAAAGGAACAAGCAAAAATATCGGTAACGGAGGAAGCCTTGACTTCACGATGGCTTTCAGCGACTTTACCAGCAGCAGCGCATCCGTAACTAAGGAATTCGGCGTGGAAGTCAATGTCGCAGCGAATGCTTCTTTCAAATTTGTGGACGTAGGACTTGATGTAACAGGCAGCTACAACCAGAGCGAAATGACTACGCATTCGAGTACGGCTTATAGCGAAGTGTCATATACCAGCGATTTGAGCAGGGCGCTCAATCCTCAATTTAGCGATGCATTCTACACCGTTACGCCTCATGTATATAAGAAAAAAAGTGGCGCACTCACCCTGGGTTACGCAGTTGACCCCTCACTACCGACTGGCGGTCTGGATAACTTTTGGTCCGACAATTACAATACGCATCCCGACCTCACGATGAT
>JBGCFB010000057.1:0-3099 GCA_045106685.1 Bacteroidia bacterium
GGAAAAAGCAGGCCTTTTAATGTATGATGAATAATGCGCAATATTTGACTTTCTTAATAATGACTATTATTCGAAGGTCCCTTTGGGGCATCCTGAAGTAGAGAAAAGGCATGCCTTTTCTCTACAAGGGCCGGTACATTCCGGGGTGTTAAATCCGTACAAAACTAACCGTATCTAAATCTTTATTAAACACATGACTAATGATCAAATTAAGGATTCCAACGCGTCGTATCATAGCCACTGGCTTCGCCGCGAAGGAGAATCCAGACGGTGCGCCAGAGGATGCGGAAGTCGAGCAAGAGGCTACGATTTTCAATATACCAAAGGTCATATTCGAACTTTTGCTCAAAATCAAGTTCTGCTCTGCCGTGAATCTGAGCCCAGCCCGTAATGCCTGGACGGATGGCATGACGGCAGCGTTGGCGCTCAGTGTATTGCGGCAAATATTCCATCAGGAGCGGACGAGGTCCTACGAGGCTCATTTCTCCTTTTAGCACATTCCAAAACTGAGGAAATTCATCGACTCCGCTGCGTTGTATAAAACTTCCCAAAGGGTGCAAAGTGCCTTTTTTGGGGCCTTTTTCGTAATACTTACTATACTTATGCAATGGAAATGGCCGCTCATTTTTACCCGGACGAATTTGACTAAAGAAAGCCTGACCGTAGCGGATTTTTAACCAAAAAGCCAGCAATAACATCCCAGGCCCCAGAATCAGGAGCGCACTACTGGCGAGGATGATATCGCGGATTCTGTACAGGGGATTTCGGAGTTTTATTGTGGAAATGAGATTGCAGATTAGCGATTGCAGAATTAGCTCCTTCGTCGCTATTTGCAATCACCTCCATAGAGCTTCCAGTTATCGCCTTCCTGCTCCGGGCTTGCGCCGATCGCAGCGGCCACCACAGCCAACACCTGATCAACGGGCATTTTATTAAAGCTACCATTAATCTTACAGGCCGGCATTTCGATTTCTGTTGATACACTTAAGCCGTAGGCTTTTTGGACCATCTCCAAGGCATACGTAAGCGGAGCGTCTTCAAAAACGAGCTTGCCCGTGCGCCATGCTTCCAGATTCGGATCGGGATTCGCTTGTCGGTTAGGACTTTGTGCATTCGCCGGCAGGATCGCAGCCTGACCAGCAGTAAGGTGAACAGAATCGCTTTTCATTTTTCCTGAAAAAGCGACCTTGCCTTCCTCCACAACCACTTCCACATTTCCGTTTTGACGAATACTAAAGCGGGTCCCCAGCACGCGCACATTGCTACCATTCGCGTTGACCACAAAAGGGTGCTTCGGATCTTTGGCAACGGAAAAGAAAGCTTCGCCTTCGAGTCGCGTTTCACGAACCTCACCAAACTGCGCAGGCATTTCCAATGCGCTATTGCGATTCAATGTTACCTTGGTTCCATCTTTCAATGTAAAGGTTTTTACCTCATCTGCTGTAGCGATACGGTTCCATTTCACATCATCAACCGATGCTGTTCCCTGTCCCAGGTACGCGCCAATCGCGACCAGGATAATCACAGCCGCGGCGATCTGCCATAGAATCGGCCTTTGCCACATCGGCTTAACGACCGTTTCTTCAACGACGATCTTCGACCTGATCTTTTCCCAGGCCGCATCTGTATCAGGTTGATAATCAACCTCTTTGCCAGCACTGCCATCCCAGATACTGCGCATTCGATTGAGTTCCGCAGCGTGCTTCGCGTCGGATTCCGCCCAGGCCTCTACGGCCTTGCGTTCATCCTCCGAGCAGGAGCCTGCGAGATATTTTGCGAGTAGCGATTGATTCATAAGCAACGTGGTGGTGTGTATATCTTATTACACATAAGGGTGGCCTCACCCCTAAAGCGTAAGATGATTTTCATTAAATAGTTGTTGGGCGATCAAGAGTAACCAAAGCCAGTTCATGTTCCGATCGGTGAGGTAATTTCTCAGTTTGCGGAGGGCGATACCCATTTGACCTTCCACCGTCTTGACAGAAACCTCCAACTCTGCGGCGATTTCCTTGTAGCTCATTTCCGCTTCGCGGCTGAGCAGGAAAATAGCCCTACAGCGCGGCGGCAGCGAATCGATTCCTTGCTGGATAATCCGTTGTAGATCGTCGAGTTCGAGTGGATCGCCCTTGGGCGCTTCCAGATCGATATTGTCGTCGAGCTCGTCCATCTGCCCCTTACGCGATTGATCGCGCAGGTAGTTGAAGGCCCGATTGCGAACTGCAGTAAAGAGGTAGCTTTTCAGGCTTTCGTCCAGCGAAAGTTCGGCGCGTTTGTCCCAAACTTTCATAAAGACGTCCTGAACTAATTCTTCGGCAGCTTCGCCTTCGCGAACCCATTTGCAAGCAAAGCGAACCAGCGGCACGTGGAATTGCCGGAAGAGTGATTCAAATTGTGAAAGCTGTGCAGCCAAAAAGTATTTTTCGTTTTTTGTTGATGGAAAATCGATTTCCCCGTCTAACGGTTTGTAATCTTTGGTCGCGCGCGCGCAAGTGGTCAGACCACTTAAGTCGTCTAACCACTTAAGTCGTCAGACGACTAAAGTGGTCTGACGACTAGAACCACAATCACTGACCAAAATCATCCGAAATATACAGCCATTCGCGCAACTCCACAGTATAGACTTCGTCAATTTGTCTGAATAGCTAGAAGCTCCGGGCCTTCATTTTCGATAAATCATTGCGCAGGACACGTGAGTATCGAGCAGCAAGGATCAAGTATCAAAGAAAAAGGGCACTATAAATTCCAACCACTAACACCACACCCATGACAAAATCATTTCCTTTCATTTCGATTTGCTTTGCGATTCTATTGCTCGCTGCATGCTCCAACCAGCAAAGCCTGAAAAGCGATTTTTCTCCCAAAACACTCCCCAATGATCCTTACGCTGTGCATATGCCGGAGGCGCAGCAATTTGAGCTGAAGATGGATAAAGACACGGCGATCGTGGCGGAGCATGGAACGAGTATCAAAAAAAAAAAAAATAGCTTTATCTACCCTGATGGCAAGCCGTATTCTGGCACGGTACGGCTGAACCTGACAGAAAACCTCACGATGTACGACATGCTGCGCAGCGGCCTGAATACGATCAGTGACAAAGGC
>JBGCFB010000058.1:0-26051 GCA_045106685.1 Bacteroidia bacterium
AGGTCCAGGTCGTAGCTTGCGATCGTTTTGAGGCTGTCTTGGGCAAAGGCGCTAATGGCGAATGCGCACATTAGGAGGGTGAAAATGAGGCGTTTCATGATGGGAATGTTTTGTGCTTTTGGTAAAAATAACAAAACTAGACAGCCTTTCATTCAGCGAACTAATTAAAATCTAACCCAATAGAGCGTCTCCATTCGATAAGTAATACCTAGTCCCAAAAACAGCCCATGTAATCGCTTCTGTTCATTGAATGACTGAATGTTAGATTCCTGAGTGAGAATATTTGTGAATGTTTCTGTATAACCAATACGTAAAAGCGGCCAGTCGTAATTCACTTGAGCATGAAGTACAAAGCGTGGATTAAGCGTCTTTCCTATCCAAAATCCTGGTGATACGGAAAATCCGGCTCCTTTTTCAGAAACACTCTCATATTCCAGACGAAACCACCGGTTGGATTCTCGTTCTTTAACAAGAAAATTCTCTTTAATAGGTTCCACAAAAAAGATACTTGCCTGAAGGCGCGGCATTAGGACGAACCCGTCCTTTTCAATACGATAACACAAGCCTGTTCTGAGCCAGTTAATGGGCTCAAAAGGAGAATCATCATACCGCGTACGGCTGTTGTCAACTTCAAATTGATCACCAACGCTGATTTTTGCAAAGCCAAATACATTATCCCTCCGGGTAGCAGCGTCTATTCCGGAAGTCATACGAAACCCAAGACTGAGCCCCCAGTGCGAAGTCGGGAACCACATGAAATCGTATGCGTCGAACCACCCGGCAGTTGCAGGTTCAGGAGTCATGAATTCCCCTAATCCTTCTCCTCTAAAAGATGGTTTTGGAAGTGCGAATCCTCCTCCGATATTGAGATAAAACCGGTGTTCATGCTCCGGAAAGGAGCGAAGCTTCTTTACTCTTTGCCCGTTATTCGAGTCAGGCAATAAAAAACGATTTCCCTGCCCAAATAAGCCCCAGGCTATCAATATCGCACACAGGAGAACTAGGAGCCTTTTCATATGAGCACGATTTCAGAAGTGTTAGCGAAAAAGAGCGTTCCGTCGAGCAATTCGATTTCTATTCTGAACTGAAAGGTTTTATCTTTTTCCTCCGGCTCCTCCAGTAGTAACAAATCATATGTAGAGGTCGAATCGAGTGCGTAAGGCATGTCCTCATTGAGGCGAAGCGAACCGGCGGTGACTTTATGGTACACGCCCCATTTAAACCAACGGAAATAATCCGTTACGACCGATCCTGCTGGTCGATCCTGGTTGAAATCGGTAAGCGAGATGATGCGAATCGTTGTGACCTCGGTAGCGACTGTGTATAAGATTTCGGGTGGGCAATCGCAGGAAAAAGCATAGGCTCCATTCATAAATGAAAAGCCCTTTTCGCGCTGACAAATTGCGTCTTTGTGACTTAGCTGCATCCGAATGCCGTAGGCTTCCGCCAGCATGCTATCTGCGCTTGTCTCTATTGGCTCAAGGCCTTTGTTGTCCAAATTGGTAGCTTTTACTTCACATTGGAAATAGGTGAAAATATCCTGCTCTCCACTGCATTCACAACAGGCTGTGAGCAACTGCATACAAAGAGGAAGACTCAGCAATAAAAGGACGCGTTGGTATAGCTTTAGTGTCATGTGGATGTGTTTAAGAAAAGACGCGGTGCGGGAATTTTCTGCTGCATAAAGGGAGTCTACTTCTATGAATTCAAAGCGCATAGTAGAAAGTGTAAAATTCAAATTTTAGGATACCGAGACGACTCCTTCTTTACTTTGAATTATCTACTATGAACTTTTAACTACGCGATCATTATTGTTTCCCAGCCACCTCCTCATACAGCGCGGCCCATTCGCGGGCGATGCGCTCGGGAGAAAACCAGGCTGCTCTCACTCGTCCAGCGGTGATGCATGTGTCACGGAGCGAGCTGTCAAAAAGGAGCTGGCGCAAACCGTCGCTTATCGCTTCGGTGCTGCGCGGATCAGCATAGATGGCGGCATCAGCGCCGACTTCCTCCATACAGCCGCCAGGGCTGGTAAGCACGGGCACGCCCGATGTCATCGCCTCCAGTACAGGAAGCCCAAAGCCTTCCAAAAGCGAAGGATAGGCTACAAGCGTGGCCATTTGGTAGAGGGTAGGAACCTGTGATTGAGGGACGTTTTGGAGAAATCGCACATACACATCTCCTTTTACCGGGCGTGGCTCTGCCCCAAGGGCAACCAGGGCTGGCCGCAGTGTAGTAGGCAGCATCGCGATAGCATCAACAAGTTTGTCCAGATTTTTGCGTGGGTTCCAGCCACCTACATGCAGGATATAGCTCTCAGGAAGATTGTATGCGCTGCGTACTTTGACGCGCTCCTCTACGGAGGTTTTACGCCGGAATACAGGATCACAACTTTGGTAGATCACAGAGATTTTTTCGGGACGTACGCTGGTGAAGTTGGCCACCTCCTGCTGGGTTTGTTGACTAATCGCCACGATATGATCAGAATATTCGATGCTGTGCAGCACTTTTTTCCTAAAAACATATCGATCTATTGCTTTGTATCCCTCTGGCTCCTGCATGAATATCAAGTCATGGATCGTGACGATACTTGGGATATCAGCTTGCGCAAGACCATGTGGAATCTCATTGCTGAGGCCATGATAAAGATCAATCTTGTCTGACTTTAGTTGCGGTACGATTCCACGTGAACGCCATAAAGCGGAGAGCTTTTTGTTGAGAACTCCATGCGGCGTTATCGCCGGCACAGGCCCATTATATAATTCGCTTGTGCGTGGAGTATATGCTGAATAGCGATGCTCAGGTGCGTAGCGGGCCAGGCTGTCAAGTAAGGTGCGGCTATAGTTGCCCAGTCCTGTAGAATTCAGGAAAGCACGTTTTGCATCAAAACCGATATTCAGGCTCATGCGGGCAATTTAGCCAATAATCGCGTTGCCCTTGCAGAAAATGGGTGGCGAGAATTGGCCGCAATGGCTTCGAGTTGACTTTTGGCGAGCTGCATATTGCCTGTTTTCAGCTCAAGTAAAGCTAAATACCAGCCAGCAGCGGCTTGGTAAGGGTGGTTCTGCTCTCGGAAAATCCGATTAAACTCGGCACGCGCAGCGGCTAGTTCTTCTGATGCGAGTAAGGCATTGGCGCGGTAAAAGGCGATGGTATCGGCAGGTTGCTGGATTCCGCTTAGCAATCTGAGTGCTTCGGTAAACTGGCCGGCATCGTATGCCTCCATGGCCTTTGCCAAAGGCGAATTACTTGTGGCTTCCGCTCCTCGAACCCGAACTGAAAGCTCATTTGGGTAGGGCTTCCATGCCTCAGCATACAGCGCCTGAGAAGGCTCGCTTTTTTCGTTTCTGTTGACGACATATCCGACAGCAGCTAGCACCAACACGGATGCTGCAACCGCCCAAACCACGGGGCGACGCCATAGCGAAACAACCGAAGCTGGCTCCGTCTGGGGTGGCACTTCATCAGGATTGATGAGGCCTCGCTCCAGGGCGATAAGCTCTGCCTTGAGGCTGGCTTTGCCTTCAGGCTGAATTGCAACAAGTAGATCACGTCGAAATGAAAGCTCTTTTAGTACTTCAGGCTTTTTGCGAATTTTTTCCCACTCGTGTGCTTCCCGCGGAGTGAATTCACCACGCAAGTGCTTGTCTATCAGATTGCTAACTCGTGCTTTCATACTATTCGTCCAATAAAAAGGAAGCTTTGTCTCGTAACAAATTGCGCAGGCTGCGCATGCAGCGCGCTTTCTGACTTTTGACTACATCTTTCGATTTGTAGCCAAACTCACTCATCATTGCTTCCGTGCTATACCGATCATAGTAAAACCGAATAAGAAGGCGGCGACATGCTTCTCCCAATTCCTGAAGCGCTCGCTGGAGCACTTCCTGGCGCTCCGTCATCACGATCGTCTCTTCCATGGGCACATCAGTCTCTCCTGTTTCCTCAGGACCTTCCTCTGTAAACCGCTTTGTATGCTCGTATCGCTTAAGTATAAGATTCTTTCCTACGCCAAAGAGGTAAGTCTTCAGCGCACTTTTTCCATGTATTTTTCCTGCCAAAGCATTTTCATACAACACAATGATTGCATCCTGGTACACATCAGCGGCGTCTTCCTCCTGGCAAGCATATCGCTTGTATGCCCAGGCAAGAAAAGCGTCCCGATGTTTTTGATACAAGCGGTGCAGTGCATTTCGATCTCCGGCTATGATTCGCTTTAGTAGCTCCTCATCTGACAACACATTTTTCAAGGCTGTTTGCATCTATTGGTGCGGTTATATAGGTAAAGGTAAACAGCCTGTCGCGAATATTCTGAAGAAAGACTTATTAGATATTACATTTAGTCAACCAAAACGCTAATTTGCATATTCAAACCCTTAAAACGGCAGCATGCAAATTGTTCACAAAATAGCGAGCTGGTACCTGAGTAAGCGTATTCAACGAATACGGGCATTTATGGATGACCCTCACGGGGCCCAGGCTCAGGTGTTGGAAACCCTGCTTTCAAGAGGGTATGACACCGTTTATGGTCGTAACCTCCATTTTGATCAGGTCCGTAATCCTGAACAATTTCGAACTCAGATTCCGATCATGAGCTATGAGGATATGTTCCCATGGATTGAACGCGCTATTGCAGGTGAGTCTGATATTCTCTGGCCTGGCCGTACCGAATGGTTTGCAAAATCTTCAGGAACGACGAATGATCGTTCTAAATATATTCCTGTAAGTCCTGAGTCTTTTGATGAGACACATTTTAAATCAGGAAGGGATATGGTTGCGCTTTATTTGGAACAAAAAACCGATAGTAACCTCTTTGATGGAAAATCTCTCTCGATCACAGGAAGCCATGAACTCGTAGAGCGGAGTGATTCGAGAGCAGGAGATTTAAGTGCTGTCTTGCTGGAAAATTTGCCGTTTTTCTTCGAAATGGTGCGCACGCCGAGTAAGCAAGTTGCCCTCATGGACAACTGGGAAGAGAAAATCGCGGCGATGCTTGCCGAGGTGCCTAAGGCCGATGTGCGATCTATTTCAGGTGTCCCTACCTGGACCTTGGTGCTGATTCATCGCATGTTTGCTCAGCTAGGAAAACCCGACGCCAACCTCCTGGATATATGGCCTAATATTGAAATCTTCTTTCATGGTGGAGTAAATTTTGCCCCTTATCGCTCACAGTTTGAAACCCTCATCCCAGGTGATCAAATGAGCTACATGAATATTTATAATGCCTCTGAAGGCTTTTTTGCGTGTCAGGATGATCTTACTCGCGATGATATGCTTCTGATGCTCGACAATGGGATTTATTATGAGTTCGTGCCTTTGGATGAGATGGAAGACGAAAATCCGCGCGCTCTTACACTTCCAGAAGTAGAGTTAGACACAATCTATGCGCTCATTATAAGTACCAATGGAGGTTTGTGGCGCTATCTTATAGGTGACACCATTTCATTTACAAGTCTTTCGCCTTACCGAATTCGCATTGCTGGGCGTACCAAGCATTTTATTAATGCTTTTGGAGAAGAGCTTATGATGGATAATGCAGAACAGGCAATCACCTTTGCTTGTGAACAGACAGGTGCATCCATAGAGAACTATACTGCTGCTCCGATTTATTTTGAAGGAAAAAATAATGGTGGCCACGAATGGCTCATCGAATTTGAAACCGAGCCGAATGATCAGGCTCATTTTAATCGATTGCTAGATCAGCGTCTGGCCGAAGTTAACTCGGACTACGCTGCGAAGCGCCAAGGCGATATCGCACTTGCGTTCCCACTTATCAAGGTTATGCCTTCGGGGACTTTTTATACGTGGATGAAAAAACGCGGAAAGCTTGGCGGTCAGCACAAGGTGCCTCGCCTAAGTAATGATCGTCGATACGTGGAGCAAATATTGGAATTGTAGAAAGTAGGAGCTTATTCTCCCTCTTTCATGCGATCAATTTTGTCGCGAATGCGGGCAGCATTCTCATAATCTTCACGGCTTAGTGCCTCTTCCAGAAGTTTGTTGAGTTCGTCAAGGTTTTCTGGAAGGCTTCCTTTTGCACGGCGCTTGCGCGGAGCAGCAGCTACGGCTTCTTCTTCATCCTCCAAAGGATCTGAAGTTTCAATTTCTGCAAGGGAAAACTCGTCGCTTTTCTCCTCTTCTTCCTCTGATTCTTCCATTACTACTCCTGCCTCATCGAGAATAGAGTCAAGTACAAAAATCGGAGCGCCAAAGCGCACAGCGAGTGCCACAGCATCACTAGGGCGACTATCGATCTCGTGAATCTGGCCTTCGTACTCAAATTTTAGACGAGCATAAAAAATCCCTTCTTCAAGATCGTTAATAAGCACTTCTTCTAAAAGAATGTTGAAGTGATTAGAAAACTTGAAAAAGAGATCATGTGTCATCGGACGATTAGTCTTGATACTCTCAAGCTCAAGCGCGATAGCCTGCGCTTCGGCTCCACCAATGATGATCGGCAGGCGGCGATTTCCGCCTACTTCGCCCAAAACGAGTGCATAATGCCCGATCTGCGACTGGCTTGAAGACAGCCCGGTAATATCAAGACGAATTCGATTCATATCTAGAATTAGCGAATGAGTGATTAGCGAATGAGCGAAACCTGTGTATTGAATTACGGATGAATTCCACACATTCGCAAATTCGAAACCTCGCAGATTAGTTAGCCTTTGATTTTCTTAATCGCAGCGTTGAGTTTCGGAACAACATCAAACAGGTCACCTACGATGCCATAATCAGCAATCTTAAAGAAAGGTGCTTCCGGATCTTTGTTGATTACAACGATAGTCTTTGAAGAACTCACACCTGCAAGGTGCTGGATAGCTCCGCTAATACCAATCGCGATATAAAGGTTAGGTGCAATTTGGATGCCTGTTTGACCTACGTGCTCGTGGTGTGGGCGCCAGCCCATATCGGCAGTTGGCTTTGAGCAGGCAGTAGCCGCTCCAAGCATTCCCGCCATATCTTCGATCATTCCCCAGTTCTCGGCACCTTTCATGCCACGACCTGCTGAAACTACGATTTCTGCTTCGGTGAGCGATACTCCGTCAGCCGCTTTGACGATTTCTTTTGCAAGCGCATCAAATGCGTTTCCATTTGCATTGAAATCAAATGCTTCAATAGCAGCACTGACAGGATTCTCCTTGAGGTCATAGCTATTTGCTTTGACCGTAACAACTACTTTGTCTGAGTTGGTCTGGGTGGTTTCGACACCTTTACCTGAATAAGCCAGACGAGCAGTTTTCCAATTGTCAGCAGGATCTACAAGCGTACTTACACCTGAAAGTGGAGCCGCACCTAGTTTGACAGCAACACGTGGTGACACGGCGCGACCATTGTAGGTTTGAGCCATAACCACAGCTTTCGCCTCAGTTTGCTTTGCCACATCCGCTACTGCTGCTGCATATGCAGTGTTAGCAAAAGCGTCGAGGCGGTCATCGTTGCTTACTTTGTAGACCTTGGTTACGCCATACTGACCTAGCTTGGCTAGTTCGTCATCGGCGATTTGACCTACAGAAACTGCTACGAGGTCTCCCCCGGTTTTTTGAGCTAAGTCATACCCGTAGGATGCAGCTTCAAAAGTAGCTTTTTTGAAAACGCCCTGGGCGTGTTCGGCAAAAAGCAGCACAGACATATTGATGTTCTAATTAGTGTTAAAAGGAAAATTAAATAATGCCTTTGTCGGCAAGGGTGGCGATGAGTGATTCAGGCTGATCTGCATCAACGTAAACCGTGTCACCTTTGGCAGGAGGATACTCGAAGTGCTGAGTTTCAACTATATGCGCTTCTGAGACACCTGACACTTTGGAAAGTGGCTTCTTGCGAGCAGCCATAATGCCTCGCATGTTTGGGATACGCCATTCGGCGATACCTTTCTGGCAGCTTACGACTACCGGAAGCGAAGATTCTACGACTTCATAACCTCCATCAACCTCGCGGTGAAGGGTTGCGATGCCCTCTTCTTCATCAACATCCATGTGTGTCGCAAAAGAAACAAATGGATAGCCCAGCATTTCCGCTACCATACCTGGCACCATAGCGCCATTGTAATCGATAGACTCTTTGCCAGTAAAGATGATATCGAATTCACGCTCACGCGCATATTCTGCTATTTCAGTAGCGACCGAGTGTGAGTCGGCTGCCGGAGAGTCCACACGGACAGCATCCGTCGCACCTATAGCAAGGCCTTTACGTAGAGTAGGCTCTACTTCAGGTCCACCAACAGCAAGGACGGTTATGCCATCGATAGATTTACCATCTTCTTTGAATCCAATAGCCTTTGAAAGGCCATATTCATCATAAGGATTGATAACATAGGTGACGCCAGCACGGATAATGCCGGTGCGATCTTCCTGAAACTGAATTTTGGTAGTAGTGTCTGGTACGTGGCTTATGCAGACCAAAATTTTCATAAATCCTAGATGGTTAGTTTTTTTGGAGACCAAAATTAATCAAAAAAAGACGATACGCGAAATGAAAAATGCACGTATTACTCAATTATTCAGCTTTTTAACAAAAGACCCTACTGATGCCTTCACTCGATATTCAATTGCATACGAGTACAAAAAGCTAGATGAGCATGCTGAAGCGAGTAAACACTTTGCTATTCTCATCGAAGAACACCCTGATTATCTAGGTGCATATTATCACTACGGTGCGAGTTTGTTGGAGCTCGATAACCGCGAAAAAGCAGAATTAGTTTTTGAAGAGGGAATGAAAAAAGCCCGGCAAGCACGTGATACACATGCGCTGGCCGAGCTTCAGACTGCTTATAATAATATGATGTATGAAGAGGACTGAGTACATGATATCATAGTGCAGAGTAGAAAAATCAGAGGTATGGACACTTCGAAAATTTCTACTCTACACTCTGCACTCGGATCTCATGTACTCCCATCAAGGTCTCATCGCTCGCTTGTAGCGCTTTTGGTAGTAGCTATTTGATATTACATCTTCGACTACTCCACGACTGGTTGTGGCATGAATAAATACGATATCGTTTGAGCGGACTTCCGTAACAAGTCCGACGTGATTGATTCGGCCATTGAGGTTTGAGTCAAAGAAAACAAGGTCACCAGGGCGTATTTGGCTCTTCTTGAGGCGCTTGCCTGTCTGCGACTGTGCCGACGAAGTTCGCGGAATTGTTTTTCCTGCCGCTTTATACGATAGCATCATCAGTGCCGAGCAGTCCATTCCTTTGCGATCCATACCGCCAAATCGATAAGGAACTCCTAGATAATTTCGTGCAGTTTTGATTGCTACTCGGGTAGTTTTATCTGCGCGTCCAGGCTTGTCGGTTTTGGGTGGAGATGGAGGAGTTGGCCTTGGGCGAGGCTTGGGCTTCGAGGTGACTGTATCCAGAACTGCGAGGTCTATGATATCATAAGGCTCGGTGGTACGCGCACTCTTCTCACGAAGGTAATCGTAGCGACTGGTATCACGTGTGCTTCCACAAGACGCGAGGATCAAGGTGGCCACAATGACCATAAAGGTTAGCTTTCCCAATTTCATTTGCCGATTGTTTTCAGAATAAACGCCAAGGTAGTTGAAAATCGTTTCGCGAAAATTCAAAAATTTTACACGAATCTTCACTCTTCAAGGCGAAAAACTTCTCCCGCCTCTCCAGCGATCCATAAACTGCCATCAGGATTGAAGCTCGCGGTGTAGAAATCATCTTTTTGAGGTGCTTCTAATTTCTTCCAGCTTCTTCCAGCATTTTGAGTAAAAAGAATGAGCCCATTTTTACCAACAACATAGCCTTCTGTACCACTGCGAAAAAGGATATCGTGATAATGGTGACGATCCTGTACAAAGGCACTTGCGCTGCGCAAGGTGGTCCATGAATCGCCTCCATCGTATGTACGCGCTATTTCTCCGCTAAAACCAACCACATAGCCGGTGTCAGGATGTGGGAAGTGAATCGCAGAAAAAAGATCGCCTTCGACATCAAGTTCTTCCCAGCTTTGTCCTGCATCCTCGGTGCGGATAACCGCGGCATAACCACATGCGAAACCGCGCGTGGAGTTTGGGAAATAGATATCGCGAAGCTCAAAGTCAAACGTAGATACATCCCAATTATCACCACTATCCTTGGTTTTCCATATTTCACCTTCACCGCGACTTCCTCCACCCGCTACCAGCGCTACCGTATCTGAAATTGCTGCAACGGCATGCAAGTCATGAAATAAAAATGTCTGTGTGAGGTCCCAGCGGTTTCCTCTGTCGCGTGTCCGCAAAATCCTCCCGGCAATACCTGAGGTGTAACCGATATTTTTTTTGGGAGAAAAGTCGATTCCTAAAACTGCCTGTCCATACAGCGACGGCAGCGAGTCCCATGTAAGGCCTCCGTCTTGTGTGTATGATTTTTTTTCAGAAAAATAATCAATACCACCAGCCGCAAAGCCAGTATCAGCGGCGATGAAATACAAGTCGTAAACAGGACTCTTTGCAGGAGGACTGAGGTCTTCCCATACTGCATCCTGCTTGCAGGATACTAATAGAAAGAGGCAACAACATGTGCTTAATACAAAACGCATCATAGGGAAAGTTCAATCGAAGGATCCCAAAAATGATCGTTCATTTTTTGAACCTGGTTGTCTACGACCTTGATTCCTTCAGCCTCAAGGGCATCCTGCATGGCTGTAGGACTAGGAAAATGATTCCTTCCTGAAAGCATTCCCAGTCGGTTTACTACTCGGTGAGCAGGCACATCTGATTGCCCCATGCTGCCATTCAGCGCATATCCTACCGCTCTTGAACTTTTAGCAGAGCCCAGGTATCGGGCAATTGCTCCATAGCTTGTCACTCTTCCCCTTGGAATGAGTTTTGCGACTTCATATACATTATCGAAAAAGCTAGGTTCTGCCACGATGTATTAGTTTTTGTCATAAAAAAATGAAGAACAAGAAACATAAAATTTCTCATTCTTCATTAGGGATGACGTTTAATGATTATCACGAATGGTTTTATATGGTAGGGGCGTTTTGCAAAACGCATCTACGAATCGTGATAACCATTCTTATGCTTCCGATTTATGATCTAGTATTTCTGCAATGGAGTAGCGATACTAAATACTATATCAGAGCTATAAGATTAGATGTTTAAGACCAGGCTTACTCTGCCAGCCCTTTAATAGTAAGGACAACAGGAGGGTCGCCATTGTCAAAGGTGACGGTAACAGTTTTGTGAAAAGCGCCCGGACCTTTTGGAGTCATAGTTGCTTTTACGTAGCCCTCGCCTCCGGCCTCGATGGGCGCGGTGGTGTAATCCGACACGGTACAGCTACAGCTTGGCTTGACCTTTTCGATGGTTAAGTTGCCTTCGCCAGTATTGGTAAGCTTGAAGGTATAACTGAGCTCCTTGCCGGCTTCTACCGTTCCGAAATTATGACTTCCGGTCGTAAAACTTGCCTTTCCGGCCTTTGGGGCTGGCTCAGGGTTTACACTAACAAGGACATTGTTGTCAAAACTGCTGAATAGGGTTTGTGCCTGGGTAGTGCTGATAAAGCATAGAGATAGCACGCTGATGATGATCAGAATCTTTTTCATAATCATTAATTGTTTTAAAGGTTTACACAAAAAGAACGCGAGCTCGATACAAACATAAACTATATTTTTAGTTTAAACTAATTTATTAGTTAATAGGCGAATAATTAGCCCCCTGTATAGCTTTTTGAAAGGCTGATGACCAATTCTGTGCTTTTTGTCATAATCTGAAACTTATCCCTTATTTTGCGATTGTAGATGGAGCCAAATCACAGCATGTTGGGCTGACGCTTATTTCTACACGAGAATATTTCAAATAGAGGTACAATAGCGAGGACGTAAGGGCGTTCAGTTGGTACAACAGCAAACAATAATCTACGTGAAGCACCTTTTACCTTATATCCTTGCCTTCATTTGTTTAGGCTTCGCTGCTCCTCAGCTCCAGGCGCAGGGTAATGCAGGCTCAGCGCCTTCAGGGATTCAACCTAAAAACATACCTACTTCGCAGGCTAAAGCAGCCGTTATCGCTGAAGTAAAAAAGAAAGAGCAGGAGATAGAAGTATTGGTTGATCAATACAAAGAAGCGGTTCCTGAAAATCGGTCTATCATCCGAAATGATCTTGAGTCAGCACTTAGAGAGCTCTTTGAACTCAAGCTCCTTCAGCGCGAACAAGCGCTTCGCGACCTCGAAGATGAAATCGAAGAAGTGCAACGAAGTCTTGAAGAGAATCGACGCAATAAAGACGCTATCGTTCGTAAGCGTTTAGCTCAGCTACTTGCGAAACGGCGATAATGCTTTTTCTATGCTATTATATATGCCTTCTGCACTTCGTGTGCGGAAGGCTTTTTTGTAGGCCATTCTGTCTTAGCCAATCCCAAACAGCCTAATTAGCTACCTTTATCCTATGATTTTATCCGATATGCTGGTTGTGGAACTCGCCAGTGTTCTGGCTGGTCCATCATTAGGGATGTTCCTCGCAGAGCAGGGTGCAAATGTCATCAAGATAGAAAATCCGCGAATCGGAGGTGATGTCACGCGTAGTTGGCGGCTATCGACTGAGTCTCAGGAGGATGATCGATCGGCCTATTTTTGTGCAGTGAATTGGGGGAAAAAATCGCTTGCGCTTGATCTTAAAAATGAAGACGATCTTGAAAAAGTAAAAGTCCTTATCAGTAAGGCAGATATTCTTATTTCGAGTTTTCGGCCAGGACAAGCCCTTCAGTATGGGCTCGATGCGGACGAACTTCTGGCGAAGCATCCTTCGCTTATCGTTGCTTCGATTTCGGGATATGGACCTGACGATAGTCGGCCTGCCTTTGATGCGATTATTCAGGCAGAGACTGGATTTACATATTTGAATGGCCCTGCTGATGTGGGCCGTACCAAAATGCCTGTGGCTTTGATGGATATTTTAGCTGCCCATCAACTCAAGCAAGCTGTATTGTTAGCGTTATTGCGTCGGGCAAAAACGGACAAGGGTGGTCATGTGCAGGTTGACCTGCTACGAGCAGGATTGTCATCCCTCGCCAATCAGGCAACAAACTATCTCGTTGCGGGAGTAGCTCCTGAGCCTATCGGGTCAGCCCATCCGAATATTGCGCCTTATGGAGAGGTGTTCGACACATCGACAGGCCCGGTTGTATTGGCAGTGGGGAATGATCGCCAGTTCAAGGCACTTTGTAATGTGCTGGATTGGGATGCGCCCGCTATTTATGCAAGCAATAAAGACCGGGTTCGTCAGCGCTCTTCCCTTAATGAGTCTTTGAAGAGACACATGAGAAATTGGAACCGTGATATATTGCTTCAAGCCTTGGCTGAGGCCGGCGTGCCGGCCGGGCCGATCAATACCATACCTGAAGCCCTGAACCTTCCACAGGCCCAAACAGTTAGGTTACATGACGGTGGCCTTTCAGGCTTACGATCATTCATCGCTCAGATGGGAACTCCTGGTGCTGATCTTGAAGCACCACCTCATCTCAATGAGCATGAAAGCCACATTCATCAGGCATTTTTTACGGGGTAAAAGATGTGAAAAGTGTATAACATGATAGAACTATTGCGGTTCATGTTGGGAAAACGACCACTAAGCCGCTTTTTTTGTTGTTCATTCGTCTATTCTTTCGCCTCCCCCGTTAATAATAGTGACCATCACCACCATTTGGTTTAGTCCATAAATACTTCCTCTATGAACCGCCGCTATTTGCTCTTATTACTTGTTCCCATTATTCTGTTTCTGATTACACCCTCAGAAGCTTATCGTGCACCCGAACCTGAGCGTGCTCCGGTACCTGCTCCGAGTGATCTTAGTTTTGTTGAAAATATTGGCCAATGGCCTGAGAATGTGCGTTTTCATGCCCGCCTACGAGGTGGCGGCTTGAATCTTGAAAGCGATGGCCTGCGCTATACCTTTTTTAAACTGCCGGCTATTGCCGACGGACACGGCACGAGTAAAATGTTCGGTGCTGATGTGCTGGGACTTAAGGATACGATGATTCGTGGACAAGTAGTCAAAATGACCTTTGAAGGGGCAAACCCACAACCAACAATTTCTGGAGATCAAAAACTTCCAGAACATCACAACTATTATATCGGCGACGACCCCAGTAAATGGGCAAGTAATGTCAGCCTGTTTAGCAAAGTCGATTATCAATCGGTTTATGAAGGAATTGACTTTCGAATGTATGGAGATGGTGATTTTGCGAAATATGACTTTATCGTTTCTCCAGGCGCAGATCCAGCACTGGTACGATTAAAGTACGAAGGAGCAGAAGATATCTCTATCGATAAGGAAGGTGCTTTACATATTAAAACAACGGTTCGGGATTTGACGGAACTTGCACCCGTAGTGTATCAAGAAATTGAAGGTGTTTTCACGTCTGTTGAAGCCCGGTTTGTACTTGAAGGCAACACCGTCTCTTTTGCTTTCCCACAAGGATATAATACCGGGTACGAACTTATTATAGACCCTACGCTGATATTTTCAACTTACACTGGATCACGCGATGACAACTGGGGTTTTACGGCAACGTATGACAACCAGGGACGAATGTACGGAGGCGGTATTATTATCGGAGCGGCTCCAGGTTCCAGCGGTTTTCCCGATCAGCCTGGTGCTTTTTTGCGAACTTTCCAGGGAGGAATCACTGATGCTGTTCTTGCTCGTTTTAACGCGACTGGTACAGCGATTGAATTTGCGACTTATTTAGGAGGAAGCGCAGATGAGCAGCCGCATAGCCTTATCGTAAATGATAATGGAGAGCTATATATATATGGTCGTACCAGCTCAGGGAATTTTCCTACTACTCCCGGTGCATATGATCGGACTGCACGCGGAGGCTATGACATTTACATCACCCAACTCAATAATTCCGGTGGCCTAATCGCATCCACACGTGTAGGAGGCAGTGGTGACGATGGTTTAAATGGAACGATTAATATCCAGCAAGGAAGTCCTCTCAATCCGCCGCCCGTAACGAAGTTCAATTATGGTGATGATGCAAGAGGAGAAATTATCCTGGATTCAAATGGGGATGTGCTTTTAGCAGCCTGTACCAAGTCCTCTAATTTTCCCACAACTGTAGGGGCACCGCAGCGAAGTCGCCAGGGCCAGCAGGATGGAGTTGCTCTGAGGTTATCGAGTAACCTGCGCAACCTAAGTTGGAGTACATACATTGGTGGTGGGGGTTTTGAAGCTGCATTTGGTATAAAAGAAGACAGGAATGGAAATATTTTTGTCACAGGTGGTACGACCAGTAATGATTTCAGTACTCCGGGAAGTCCACTTAACAGAAATTACCAAGGTGGTGTAGCTGATGGTTTTATTGCTAAATACAATAACGCGGGCAATTCACTCCTCGTGGCAACTTATATCGGTACCAATCGATATGACCAATCATATTTCATAGAAGTTGACTCTGCCAATAATGTGTATATCACAGGGCAGACACTTGGTAATTATCCTGTAGTGGGTAATGTGTACCAAAATGCCGGCTCACCTCAGTTCATTACCAAGCTGGATAATAACCTGAGCACTATTATATATTCGACACGCTTTGGCCAACTAAATGCAAACAAAATCAATATTTCGCCTACCGCATTTCTCGTAGACCGATGCGAAAATGTATATGTAGCTGGTTGGGGAGGAGATGTGAATAATGGTGCCCGAGGAGAAGGTTTTTATAACTATGGTTCTGTCAATAGTCTCGCAGGAACGACGAGCAATATGCCTATCAGAGATCCATTGCCAGGAGGAGGAGGGACAACGGACGGTTCCGATTTCTATATTATTGTGCTCGAACGCGATGCGCGCAATCTTCTATTTGGTTCGTACATGGGTAGCGGTTCAGTACCGGAGCACGTTGATGGTGGTACAAGTCGCTTTGACCCGGATGGTATTATCTATCATGCAGTATGTGCGGGTTGTGGTGGAAACTCTTCCTTCCCTACTACCGCAGGAGTGGTAGGTCGCACTAACGGAAGTAATAACTGTAACCTTGCGTGTTTCAAAGTTGAGCTTGATCTGGCTGGTATAAAAGCCGCTTTCCAGCCTCTTGATAAAGATGATGACCCTTTAGAATTTAAAGGCTGTGCGCCACTATTTGTTCGTTTTATTGACCGGTCCAATAATGTGCAATCCACCACTACATTTGAATGGGATTTCGGTGATGGTAGCTCTTCAATCCTGGAGGATCCGACCCATGTCTTTACCCGGCCTGGTACCTATGATGTTATTGAAATCATTACAGACTCGACCAGTTGCAATATTTCCGATACCGCTTACGGTACTATCATTGTCTTTCCGCCTCCCGAGGCGGATGCCGGCCCTGACCAGATCATCTGTGATGGCGATAGCGCAATGCTTCGAATACAGACGAGTGCCTTTGATCCACTGGTCCGGTGGTCGCCTCCTGTAGGGATGGCGGGTTCAGGTATTGGGGACTCTGTTTTGGTGTTTCCGCCAGGAGACCAGGAATATATAGTCTCAGTTACAGATACTAATGGTTGTCAAAACAGGGATACGATTAACGTTCTAATCGACCAAACTCTTAATGTTGATGTTCGCCTCGATACAGTGATTTGCCGTGGCGCTTCCTCGCCACTTAGTGGTTCTACAAATGGCACTTCCTTCACATGGACACCTGCCAATACCCTGCTTGATCCATCAAGCTTGAGTACGATTGCGACTCCCGATAGTACAACTTTCTACAAGCTTTCTGTAGAGTCTGCTCGAGGATGTAAACTAGAGGATTCGGTACGAATAGAAGTCTATGAAGTCTTTACGCTGGAGGACACCTCCTTATGTAGAGGAGATACGATCTTGCTGGCAACTACGAATGGTGTGAGCTTTACCTGGACGCCTAATGATCGAATCAATGATACCACGCTGGCAAGTCCGCGTATTTGGCCTACAAATACAACTATATACACGGTAGAAGCACGTAGTGATGCTGGCTGTTTTAGTCAAAAAAATATAGAAGTAATCGTTAATACACGGCCCAATGCGCTCGTGGGCCTACCTGATAGCGCATGTATAGGTGACACGGCAAGAATAAGCGCAAGCGGCGGCGTAAATTACATTTGGTATCCGTCCGATGGCGTGGATAATCCCTTCAGCGCCAATCCTGGGGTAAGTCCTGATACTACAACCGTTTATAATGTGATCGTTATTGACGACAACTTCTGTCGCGATACCGCCGATGTTGAAGTCGTGATTCACCCATTGCCTATCATCACGATTAATCCAAATGATACGATATGTGATGGAGAGATATTCTTCTTGCAAGCTGGAGGCGCCATCAGTTATATGTGGCTTCCCGATACAACCCTTTCTGCGCTTGATGTACCCGACCCTATCGCACAGCCCGTCGAGCCTACGACGTATTTTGTTGTGGGTACGGATCGTTTTGGTTGTATGAATGATACCAATGTGACTATTGATATTACACAAAGACCAGAAGTTGAAATTGATGGTAAAAACTTCCTCTGTGTAGGAGGAGAAATAGAGCTTACCGCCTCTGGTGGTGACAATGTGTTATGGAATACCAACCAGACAGACCGCACGATCGGCGTTGTTCCTGTTGGGCCTACGACCTACTATGTCACAGCCTTTAATGGCTCTTGTGAGGGTGAAACCGATTCCATAACCGTGGATGAGTTCTTCGACTATCCGGTAGCCAATTTTGATATTCTTCCTGGTAAAACTGGCTTTGCTCCACAAAACACCAACTTTGTTAATCTGTCCGAAGGTGCTTCTAATTATTTCTGGGACTTTGGGGTGAATAGTGCGACCAGTGAAGATCGCGATCCTGTCTTTGATTTCCCATATCCTCAGTCGTATACGATCTCCATGATTGCTTTCAGTAGCACAGGATGTTCAGATACGATGGTTCAGAATATCAATTTGGAAAATGTAGCCTTACATGTTCCTACTGGCTTTACGCCTAATGGTGATGACATCAATGAGGAATGGTATGTGGGCTATTACGGCATCCGAAGTCTGCAGGTAGAAGTGTATAGCCGCTGGGGATTACTGGTGTATTCCTCTGATAATAAAGACTTTCGCTGGGATGCGATGCACAAAGGCGAGCAGGTGCCCGAGGGTGTTTACGTCTGGCTAGTAAGTGCTATCGGCGAAAATGGCCTCAGCATTAAGAAAAAAGGAACCGTAACAGTTGTACGGTAATCACCAAAACAAAGAAACCAGCGACTGCTAAGTCGCTGGTTTTATTCCTAAAATTTCGCTGTCCGTCTAACTACCGCAGTAGTCACCTATCGCGAAACGTAGGCGTCAAATAATCAGCCTAGAGGCAGGATTAGGTTGACGGAACAGTGTGATTTTTTATAATTGGAACAAAGCATTTTGGGACCTCCTTTCGTTAAGTTAAACAAAACAGTGGAACTTGCCTTTGAAGCTTTTCCGCTGGCGGTAACGACGATTACCTCGCATATCAAATATGCTATATGTTGTTTGTAATTGCAAGAAACAGCCGAGATTTATTTGAATAATAGGGATTCTCGCGACTGGTTTTTTATGGTAGGAGAGTTTTGCAAAACTCCCCTACGAAACGTGATAATCATTAATATTGGTTATCATTGTTTAAAATAATCCTGCTATGAGCGCACCACCTGTTGTAATTACCAAGGCCTCTGGAGATAAAGTGCCCTTTGAGGTTGAAAAGCTAAAGCGCTCGTTACGAAATGCCGGAGCAAGTGAAAAGGCAATACAACATATTGTCATTGAGGTCAAAAAGATATTGGTGCCTGGAATCTCTACTAGGAAAATTTATAACAAGGCATTTCAGTTATTAAAAAAAGCGCACAAGCCCTGCGCCGCTCGTTACAAACTCAAGCGTGCGCTCATGGAGCTTGGCCCTTCCGGTTATCCATTCGAGCGCTTCATAGGCGCCGTGATGGAAGCGCGTGGCTATAACGTCGACGTTGGCATTACCATCAATGGCCAGTGCATCACCCACGAGGTCGATGTACTTGCCGAAAATGATGAGAGCCGTATCGCCATGGAATGTAAATACGGTAATTCTAAGGCTAAAAAGATTCCGGTTACAACAGCGATGTATGTTCATTCGCGCGTGCGTGATCTGTGGTCAGTATGGAAAGAAAAACCGCAATTTGAAGGCAAGCGCTTTCGCGGTTTCATCGTCACCAATGTCAAGTTTACCTCAGACGCCATGAACTATGCGCGCTGTACAGGAGAACTCGAACTCTTGTCGTGGGATTACCCGAAAAAAGAGAATCTGCGCAACCTCCTGGACAAGTATCAGCTATTTCCTATAACCGTACTCTCGTCGCTCACCATCGCCCAAAAACGCGCCTTGCTCGATGAAGGAGTAATTCTTTGTCGGGAACTCCTTAATAATTTAACGGTGTTAAAGAAGCTGAATATCACTGAGAAACGTGTTAAGGATACACAAAGAGAAATTGAAGGCTTGTGTGGTTAGGAGACAAATGGCAGCGTAATATTTTAAAATAAAAAATCTGCCATACCGAGTAAAACCCATTCAGTCGTCGTGTAAAAGTGCTATCTTGTCGAAAGTAAAGTAACCTGAATGGTTATTTTACGAACCATCAATACACAGTTTTTTTTACTACATCATCACACACAACTATGGGTACAGGTATTTTTATAGGAGTATTATTTCTTATCCTATTGTTAGTTTTCATGAATGGCTGGTATATCGTAAAGCAGCAATCAGTAAAAATTGTCCAGCGACTTGGGCGTTTTCAAACGGCTTCTACCGCAGGCTTTCATCTTAAAATTCCCTTCCTCGATCGCATTGCAGGAAGAATGAGTTTGAAAGTGCAACAGATGGAAGTGGACGTGGAGACTAAGACAAAGGATAATGTATTTGTCCGCCTTAAAGTATCCGTTCAATATCAGGTAATTAAAGACAAAGCATACGAAGCTTTTTATGAGCTTGAAAGCCCAAAGGCACAGATCAATTCATATGTATTTGATACCGTGCGTGCCGAGGTGCCTAAGATGACGCTTGATGATGTATTTGAGCGCAAAGACGACATTGCGGTTGCGATTCGTAACGAGCTTTCTGAAGCGATGGAGAGCTATGGATACGATATCGTGAAAGCACTTGTAACGGACATCGATCCTGATGCAGAAGTAAAGCGTGCGATGAACCGCATTAACGCGGCGGAGCGCGAGAAGCTCGCGGCAGCATATGAAGCCGAAGCCGAAAAGATCAAGATCGTAGCCAAGGCTGAAGCCGAAGCGGAGAACAAAAAGCTCCAGGGTAAAGGTATTGCTGACCAGCGTCGTGAGATCGCCATGGGCCTTGAAGAGTCTGTGGGTGTGCTTCGCAAAGTCGGAATCGACTCTCAGGAAGCCTCCGCCTTGCTTGTCATCGTGCAGCACTATGACACCTTGCTTGCCATGGGCGAAAATTCGAAAAACAGTTTGGTCTTGTTGCCTAATTCACCCGCGGCAGCATCCAATCTTATGCAAGAAATGATTACAGCATTTACTGCCTCTAATCAAATGAATGCAATGCCTCCTTCTCAAGGATAAGGCATTTTATAATCCAAGCCCGTTATACTCAAGCGGCCATGCTATCCTCGATAGTGTGGCCGTTTTCTTTTGAAATCAAAATGGATAATGCTAGTTAATAGTTTGTTTTTTCTATTTGGAGTATGCCCATTTCAAAAATCTCCAGTCTCCTTTCACTAATCTCCAATCCATCATGTACACAATGGATTTGAGATTGATGATGAGTGATTCTAGATTTTTGATATTTTGTAAACACGAATCATAATAGAACTAATGATGATGAATTAGGGCAAAGCATTTTCTGTATTCCTACATTTTGAACTCTCCAATATCTACTATGCACTTTCAACTGAAACTACCGATCAAGGTACTGATTAAGCACGACCACAGTGTCGCCGCGAAGTTCATGGCGAAATCGCCTCAAAGGCGCCTTGGGCGGCCCTGATACTACTTCGCCTTCGGCCGTATATACACCGTCGTGACATGGGCACTGAAAATTATGATCTTCTTCTTCCCACCTGACAGTGCACTGCTTATGCTGACATATTTGGCTAAATACGACGAGCTCATCGCCGACATAGCGGGCATGCGCCCTGCTACCATTGAATCGGACCATCAGATAGCCTTGCGCTTTGAGCGCAGCGAGGGTTCCCATCACCTTTTCAGGTTCACTACTGCATCCTGGCAAAACGCCTAGCAAGGCGCAAGCCCCGCCAGCCATAACGCCTCGTTTGATAAATGCTCGTCGTCCGATTCCTTCGCTTTTCATAGAACAAAGTTATGTACTTTTGTCCAAAGCAAATTCCTTTTTATCATGCTCAAAACAGAACAACTTGCCTACAGCTATACCGGCGGATCTCCTCTCGTATTTCCAGATATGGAGTGCCCAACGGGTGATAAAATGTTGATTTTGGGACAGTCTGGCAAAGGAAAAACAACCTTACTGCACTTACTGGCAGGCCTTCTCACTCCAAAGGCAGGAACCATTCGGATTGCAGATACGGTACTTACGGATTTGAAAAAAAGCGAGCTTGACCGATTTCGTGGCCAGCATATTGGGCTTATTTTTCAGCGATCACACTTTGTTAAAGCACTCAATGTAGGCGACAACCTGCGCGTGGCGAGCTATCTCGCAGGAGTTTCTGTAAGTGAGCAGCGAATCAAAACGCTATTGGAGCGTTTGGGGATCGATAATAAAATAGATAAGCCGACAAGTTCGCTAAGCCAGGGCGAGCAGCAACGTGTGGCGATTGCACGCGCATTGGTGAATAAGCCCAGCGTAATACTTGCAGATGAGCCTACATCCAGCCTCGATGATCAGAATACAGAACAGGTGATCGATCTGCTTAATAAAGAAGCAGAAGCCGCTGGCGCATCACTCATTATCGTGACACATGACCAGCGGCTTAAAGATCATTTTACAAATAGTGTGGTGCTGTAGCTTGGGCAACAAATAACAGGCAGTTTTTGAAAACCATACGAGAGTAGCCAGTATCAAGGATCAAGTAGCGAGTGTACAATCAGCACCTATGCGCTGCTTTTCTCTTTGATACTTGATACTCGCTGCTCGATGCTCACGTGTCTTGCGCCCTACACCTTGCAGCCTAACGGTAGTGCACTCAGCACTACGATGGCTCGATCAAGGTGCTTGCATCTTTGGCCAAGCGCTTCATCACTTTGTCACGATCCAGATAGAAGAAGTGGCGACGCCCCTTGCTTTTATCTTTGATGAGGAAGCCTCTATTCACCATGACATTGATGTATTTCTTGGCAGTGGTTCCTTTCAGTTCCATCGCCTTTTCCATGTCCTCTGAGAAGAAACCGTCTCCATGTTCTACCAGGAACTTTGGCACATCAAACACAACTTCAAAGATCGTCCCATTCTCATATAGATCATGCATCAACAAACGGATTGCATGCTCGAGTTGGCGATTTTGTGTCTCCTGAATATCCATAAAGTATCCAAGACGATGGACTTCCTGGAAGGTGATATAGCTACGCAAGTTACGATAGGAAAAGTCATCGAGGTGCTCGGCAGCTAGTGGTAAGTCGCCTTTGGAAATCGTGATGCACTGATTGATCGTTTTGTTACGCACATCATGCGCCACATCCTTGAAGTCTCCATCCCAATTAGCCAGGATAAAGTTGAGCGGGTTCTTCTTATCTGCAAAGCGCTTGGTAAGCAGTTCACCTTGCTTGATGGCAACCTCATCTTCGGCGAGATGCGCGGCTAGCACCATCATACGAGCAGCGTAATATTGGTAGCGGAAGAACACTTTGATATTCATATACGAAGCCGGCTCCATACGGAGATATTCATTTCTAAACATGTCCGCGTCGGTTCGTCCTATAAAAGCCAGATCGCCTGCGATAGAGTCAACCGTGTGAGTGATAAGTTCAAAAAACTCATCCATCGATGGCGTAGCCCAGGAAACTCCCGGACGTCCGATTTCAGGCAGATAGAGATCGTTTGCAAGGCGTAGGCCTTCAGCCACAAGAAAGAATCCTCCCTCTTCGACCTTTCTTATTCCGCGTCTCACGACATCCATGAGAATATCATGCGCTTTGCCTCTATGCTTTGGCTCCATTGTAACCAATAGCTCAGCATATAGCCTGCTTACTTTGAGATAGGCAATATTATCCTGCTCTCTTTTTAAATAAACAATCAGGTCCTTCAGGTCCTTTTCTTTTATCTTATCATCACTATGATCCGCAGCGATTTTGAGCTTATCTATTCGATAATACATCGCATGGTGCTCATAGCCTGCCTTTAGTGCATCTTCCTCAGCAGCAGTAGCCATATCCAGCCCTCTTGCCGCGTAGTTTTCAGTCAGGGTAAAGGTTTTGGCTAAAATGTTTTTTCGAGCTGCTGATGCAAACATTGGACTTGCTTCGCAATCTTTATGAATGGCGAGAGCCTGGTTTTGTAACTCTGATTTCTGAGAAGTATTAGCTTCAGAATTCAGGCATTCCAAATGAATTGTCAGGAGCTGGAGTTGCGTGATCACAGCACGATGTATGTTGCTGGCATTCGCGTCTATTTCCAAATGCTGAACCTGCTCAGTAAGATCCTCAAGCATAACGGCCTGATGACTATCGCCTGTTTCATAGATATACCGGGCCATGCGCAGCATAGCTCCGATACGCTCCTCATTCTGACTTTCCTGGAGTGACTTCTGAAGCCAGATGCGGGCCCTTAAAGCTCGGCCTTTATCTGTTTCTTCCAGATATGTTGCGCCAATCAGTAAGGAAATTCCGCGCAAAAATGCGCCCTGATAAAGGTCCCAGTCGATTTCGTCGATCGCTGCCTCAAATACTTCCAGCGAATGCTGGCGTAAGCAACGGCCTACAGCAGCATGAGCGAGCGCGATATAGCCTTCCCATGCATCCTCATTGCCCAATCGTTTCAAAGCAGGAAGACGGCTATCAAGCGTTTCTAAAAACGTATGAAAAAATGCCTCTCTGTGGAATTCCTGGGCGTACTGAAATGCTGAGTTTACAACCCACTGAAATAGCGTGAGGTCCTCATCTGTCTGTAAAGGCAACTCTTTCGCTTCTTCAATCCAAAACGCTTCTAATTTTGAAGGAGAAGGTAATTCTGAATCATGTGAAATCTGGCGAAGCAGCTTGCTGGTTGCAGGCACTTCGTTAGGTGTGAGGATGTCGAATAAGAACTGATAAAGGCTAGCGTTGTGCATGTATAGTATTGCTTAGAAATATCAAACGTATATCATGTTGATTACACATACAGGTGTGTAATCAGGTATAATGGGATTCGGAAGCTTTAATGGATGAAATTGCGATGGGGTATTCTGCAGCAAATGTGCATTTTTTCTTTTCAATTCAAAAGCTCTACAACGTCTTTTCCTGCTAAATAGCGCTGTTTTACCCTAAATTGATGGGGGATTGCCGGTGCTCGGGTGCCACTTTGTAAGTGGCCAGGGCTAATATAGCGCGTAATGGCATCTGCTAAACCTTCATCAAGTATCCTTTGTAACGTATTTGAACCACCTTCTACGAGGATGCTACAGATTCCTAGTGAAGTGTATAAATATGGAAGTAGCACTTCCCAGCGAGCGTCTTCAGGAATAGGATGGTCAAAAGCTGTACGCGGATGCTTGCACAAGCGAACTGTATTTTTCCCACCCCCCAAAACAGGATCATCATCTGAAATCGAACGCTGAGGATCAAGGATCAAACGCATCGGAGAATGCCCTGGCACGAGTCGCGTATCCAACCGAGGTTGATCACTCATAGCCGTCTGCCTACCTATCAAAATAGCTTGATGATTTGCCCTAAGATGATGCGTAATAATACCAGCCTCGAATCCTGTAAGCTGCACCGGTCGCGGTATGCCGGCTTCGTCAAAATCACCGATAAATCCATTCGCACTTTCAGCCCATTTTAGACTCATGTAGCTCCGCTTTTCGAGCTGATTAACCCTAAACCAGGCAATCAATGCTTCGAAAGGAGCCGGATCAGGATTGAGCACAACTTCAACTCCGTGCTCGCGCAAGCGCGCTATTCCTTTTCCTGCTACGGCAGGGTTTGGGTCCGTGCAGCCTACGACTACACGAGGGATTTTATGTGTGAGAATAAGGTCGACGCAAGGAGGCGTTTTGCCAGTATGGTTGCAAGGCTCCAGGCTTACATAGATGGTCGACTGCTTAAGCAAGGTTTTGTCTGCAACAGACTGAACCGCATTGACTTCAGCATGAGGGCCGCCATATTGCTGGTGGTATCCTTCACCGATGATGCGTCCATTGTGGACAATAACTGCTCCTACTTGTGGATTGGGAAAATGCGCCGGTCCGGCGAGGCTTGCTAGGTGAAGGCAACGGTTGAGGTATGCACGATCAAATTTCACCATAGACAAAAAAAAATGGCAAGACTACATCGCACCGCTCAACCCCCTACCGTTGCTACCGTTAAGTCCTGGCGGAGTTCAGGGGGAGCAAGTCGTATAGCCTTACCGCCGGCAAAGGTACACGTAATTTTATTATTGCAAAACTATCTTTCACACGAAATGAAGATAAATGTTGGAATCGCCAGATGGAGGTATTTAGAGGCGCTTATTTGATGATAATTGTATTGTTTTTAAGCCTCATCTACTCCAAAGCTTGGATGTATGTAGTGAGGTTTTTTTTCTGCGCTGGTCTGGATTTCGCGGTGGTGTGTTGGCTCGCGGGGAATCCAGTTCAAAGTTAGCAGGCTATAGGTCGGGACTACACGCATTTCCATAACCGCTGTCCAGAAGTTTCGACTAGCGCGGAGATTATCACGACTCGTAAGGGAGTTTTGCAAAATTCCCTTACACCCTACCATACGAAACCAGTCGTGATAATCCCTAATAATGTCACTGATAAAAAAGTTGCAGATATCAATAATTGAAAAGCCTTTTTTTGCAAAAAAGACTTATATCAGGCTGTTGGGGGGGAGGTAATTGCAAAATGTGTAGCACGCTTGACTCAGGCAAGCCTTTGTAACAATGGCTCTTGCATTGACCGCAATTTCCCCAAAAGAGGCCGCGCAAATTCATTTTGGATTAAATGCC
>JBGCFB010000059.1:0-11769 GCA_045106685.1 Bacteroidia bacterium
AAGGCATGCCTTTTCTCTACGCAGGATGACACTTCTGAACTCTGCACTCTGCACTCATCTCCCTCTCATATGCTCTCAGATCAAGTCATATTTGCAAAATTACCGCAGGCACCTTCCAAGGACTACGAACTGCTCCGTACGGAAGGCATCCGCCAGATCCAGGAGTTAGCTTCTGAAACCTGGACGGATCATAACACACATGATCCTGGAATCACGATGCTGGAAGCGCTTGCCTACGCTATTACAGACGTCGGTAATCGCGTAGACCAGCCTATCGAGAATATTCTCAGTAGCGGACCAGCATTGGCGGATCAGTTTCCTGATCCTGCAAGTGTGATGTCGGTGCGGCCATGGACGGTGGATGATATGCGTAAGCAGTTGATTGATCTGGTGCAAGTGCGGAACGCCTGGATTCAGCCAGTTGAAAACGCAGCTCCAACCTTTTATTTTAATCCTCCCCCCGCCAACCCGTCTTTCCCTCCTTTGGCTCCCTTTCATCAGCTTATGAGCCCTGGCGAATTGGTACAGATAAAAGGCCTCAATGAAGTCCTCCTCGAATTTGAAACTCCAGGAGACTTGCAGGAAGAGAGCATGTATGTCGATATTAATGCAAGTGTTATCAGGCTGGAAAATGTAGCGATAAGCTACGCCGACACAGAAGGAGTTATTCAGAATGAAAGCCTAATCGTCGAATGCTCATTTCCATATTGGGACGAGGAGAGGGTCGCTGCATGGCAGCAACCGCTCGCCAATATTGTCCTCAGTGACCCGGACGGCGCACCTAATCTCGCTTTAAGACCCTTACCTGCAACCTTGTCAGGGAATGATTATTTGCTGCGAGTAGCAGTTGCGTATGACGGCGGCGGTCCCGATGAGATTAGCGTTTTGATCAAAATATCTAATCCCCTTGAAGCCAGTGGCCCGCAGCGGGATGCGGCCGAAATTGCCATCCTTCAGCAACTGGAAGATGTCGCTCTCTGGCAACGCTACAATCGCATGGTGCAGGCTGCACATGAGGCGCTTTTTTCCGCCCAAAACACCTGCAATAGTAACCGTAACCTTGGAGAAGATATTTACCGCTACCGTGCCGTACGCATACAGGAAATCGCTATCGATGCTCAAATCGAAATGGTTTCAGGAACAGTTGCTGAAGAAGTATTGGGGACAGTGTTTTGGGAAATAAGCCAATTTCTAGATCGTCCGCCAGTATTTCGCCCCTTTAGTCAAGCCTATGACGAGGGCGTGTCTGGAGAACAAATGCTTGAAGGTCCGCGGATGGAAAGTGGTTGGCTTGATCAGGATCGTCTCCAACTCAATGACCAACATCAAAGCAGGAGTGCACTTTATGTGTCTGATTTTGGTGCAATATTATTGCAACCTATCGGACTAGACCCTACGGATCGTATTCAGGCAATTCGTGGCCTATCACTCGCCAATTTTGTCCGAAATAGACTTGTAACAAGCCAGGCTCGTGATTGCCTGCGCTTGATTAATCCAGGTGTATTTCAGCCACGTTTTAGTATTACAAAATCGAATATCACAGTATATCGCGACGGCCAGCGTGTGGAAGTTGATATGGCTGCTGTCGTTGATATCGTGGAAAATTATCGCCTGGAATCTGAGATTCAAACGCAGTTTGGTTTTGCGGAAATTCCACTGCCTCAAGGCAATGAAGTTGACCTCAAAGGTTACTTGCCAGTAGGGGAGGACCTACCACTGGTCTACGGACTTGGGCAGGCAGGTCTGTCTGCCAACGCAGATGCCAAGCGTCACGCCCAACGAAATCAGCTTCAGGCTTATCTTCTTCCTTTTGAACAAATAATCGCCAATAGCCTCGCACAACTAGGAAATATTCCTGCGGTGTTCTCGCCGGAAGCAGGTGATATTCCCACATATTTTAATCAAAACCTTTATCATATTCCTTCCACTCAAAACATCCTTGCAGGAGCAGAGACTGACTGGGAAGCATTTCAAAACGATCCTGACAATCCTTACCAGCAAGCCTTGAATGCTGCCGGTGAATCTGAAGCTGTTCAACTCGAACGCCGCCATAAGATGCTGGATCACCTTCTTGCTCGACAGGGAGAGAATATGCTTGCCTATAGTTTACAGGCAATCAACATTGCCACGCAGGGGCTAACCGGCGAAGAGGCCCAACGTGCAAAGGAAACGGTTCGGGTTCGACTTCGTGATGAGAAAGCAGCTTTTCTGGCAGCTTTGCCAAAGTTGCAAGCGATGCGTGGGCTAGGCTTTGACTGTGGCTTTACCAATAGACTGGACGTTATCTCAGTGGCGAATCCTACTGAGCCTTTAGTGCCGCAAGGCTGGGAACTGCGCAATGCCTTTGATCGACTGTTGCTCAGACAGGAAGGCGAGGCTCCCAATGCCGAAGCCGCACGGCTTCATGCCGTGAATATGCTCCCCTTTGCAAGCGAGCGATCTTACTATCATATCAGCCCATCAGGCGCGCGCTTTCGCTATGAACTAACCGACTCGATCATACCAGGAGATGGAACTGTGCTGGGCGAAACCGTCCGTACCTTCCCAAATCAGGCTGCCGCCGAAACCGAAATTAATGAAGTTGTCAACCTGCTGCGGGGAGCCTGGAATACGAAAAATCGTTCGGGTGCCAGTCATAAGCTCCAGTATGTTTTAGGATTAAAAAGTATCCAACGCAGAACCCTCAGTGCGCCATTTGAAAACTACCTGCGCGTGCGTTCCGGTGGAAGCGGATTTCGTTATGAAGTGCTGGATGAAGGTGGCCGGGTGCTCTTCTTTTGTCCAAGCTTTTTTCCTGATACTGAAACCATGCTGGAGCATGTGCATAGCATGGTAGAAATAGCGCAATACGAACGCGCCTATCGCGCGGTGCCCGATGGGAATCGCTTCCGCTTTAACCTCGTCGATGCCGATGAGAACATCATGGTCCAGCGCACTGCGGCCGATCTTACCGAAGAGAATTGCCTTGCCTGGGGCCCATTACTGCGCGATCATGCTTATCACGCTTACAGCCGTGAAGGCTTCCACATTGTAGAGCATATTCTACTCAGACCATCAGATAGCCTAAGTAGCGAGTTCCTCTCGCTTTATGACGAAGATTTGAATCCCGTTCAGGACCCTTACACGTCACGTGTTACGGTGGTATTTCCATCAGGCTATACACGTGAGTATGATGATCCGGAAGCTGAGCCGGTTGCAGACATTGCGCCAGCGAGATTTCGGAATGCAGAGTTTCGTCGCTATGCTGCACAAATGGTCAAGCAAAGCTTGCCAGCGCATATTTTCCCTCATATCATATGGCTCGATCGCGACAGTAGCCCCGTGCCGAATCCTGGTACAGCGTCACTCAACGCGTTTGAAATGGCCTGGCGAGGCTATCTGGAGACTCATATGACCTTCGGTGCTGATGTGAGTGCGATGGCAGCTTCACGCGATCAAATGAACAGAACGCTTAGCAGCATATTGGAACCTGCCTTTATTACTGCACTTATTAATACTGATTCTTGATGCGTACTGCCCAACGACATATTATCGGTAAGCAGCAGTTTGACCTGACTTTTTCTAACCAGGAAGAAGCAAAGGAATGGCATAAGGTTATCAGTGATGCGATGCGAAATGAACTTCAGCAACGACTTTCGGAGGTCTTTGACGGACTGAGCGGAGAAGATCAGCTTATTCGTATTGATACATTGGAGGTTGAAGCTGGTGTCGTTACGGAGGCTGATTTTATAGATAAAATGGTGGAAGCAGTGAAGGGCTCGATGAAGTCAGCGCTACCTTCAGAATCAGATAAGCTCCAAAACACCCCTTCTGTGCAGGAGGGAGTTTGGGAAGCGTTATTGTTTTTCTTGACAAAAGGGCTGCTTCCCTGGTGGTATAATAAGTTGGAAAAGCCTGCTGTATTATTAGAGAAGGCGATGAAAAAGGCCGATACATCGCAGGTGCAAAATCTTAAAATCCTTGCGGCCAGGAATTCAGCTATTGCGGATCGTTTGGTGATGATGGTGCATGATTCCAGTGCTTTGGTTGCGCATTTTGCGATTCCGAAGGTGACTACTGAGCAGGCGCGTTTGATTATTGATTTGTGCCAAAAGGTGGTTGTTAGGGTGGCGATTCCGATTGCTGAGCGAAAGGTACAGCGCATGCTGGCGCAGGCCTGGATTCATAATTGGTATTCGGATACTGCTTCGGTTTCAGGCTTTATTCGACTCATCTTTTCACTTCTGAAACAGCATGACAAAGAAGAATTTGTTCAGGTTTTGGCGTTTTTATCAAAACCTGAAAATGAAGCAGCTTCTTCACCTTTATCAGCGCTTTCAATTACAGCGAGCCTACGCGATGAATGGGTGATTTTGTATAAAAAAATACAAGCCTCCTTTCCTGATTTTAGCAAAAAAATAGATAAGCTTTTAACAGAAACAAACAGCCAGGAAAGCGATCAGGAAGTCCTTTCATTTCAACCTAGATCGCTTGAACCGGTAGCCAACGAAACGGTAAGCGAACATGCGGATGACCAGCAAGCAGAAGCTACTGATGTTCCTGAAACAGAAGTGCTTCATGATAATAATGTAGAGCCACTGGAACCTTTGCTAAAAGAAGGCATTTATGCTGTCGGCGGAGGACTTGTTCTGCTCCATCCGTACTTGCCTCAACTTTTCAAAGCCTGCAATCTGCTGACTGAAAATGGCAAAGAATTTATTGATTTTACAAAACAAAAAGAGGCCATTTCGATATTGACATGGCTTGTATATGGAGTGGATGAAGTTGCTGAAAATCAGCAACTTATACCAAAGTTGATCGCCGGGTATCCACTCGACGAGGTCACGGATCCTGTCTTAAATATTTCAGAAGAAACAAAAGCGATGTGCACTGAGCTATTGCAAGCTGTAGTTACACATTGGAAAGCATTAGGTAATACTTCGCCGGCGGGCTTACGCGAAACTTTTTTACAACGGGAAGGGCGTTTGAAACTTGAAGATCGAGGCTGGTATCTGCTCATCGAGCAACGTAGCCTTGATGTATTGCTGAATTCCCTGCCTTGGGGAATCGGCATGATCAAACTTCCTTGGCTTAATAAAATCCTCTTTGTGGATTGGGCCTAAAATAATCGAACCAAAACCTCTCAACTATGAAGAAATTCACACGAATCCTTTTCCTATTACTGGGCCTCCAAGCCTTATGCTGTAGTAGTATTGTTAGCCAAACGATCAATTTTGGTGGAGCCCCTGATACGTTTATCATAACGGGCGCCAATGGACAGATGGTTAATGAATCAATCACCTTGGCTGGAGCACCGGGAACGGTTATTTGGCTCTTTAATGATTTTGGTGATTTTTCCTTTGTTAATACTCAGACAAGTTCTTTCAATGGGCTTGAAATTTCACTTCCTGCTGGGGCAAATGAAACCGTTTCCAATGCACTTCCGCTTACCATTCAGGGAACGCCTTCGGCAGCATTTGATGGTGCCACCTGTACCCTCGAAGTGACAAATGAGGATGCTACGGTTCGCGATACTATCAGATTCTTTATCTCTGTGCGTAACCCCGTATCGGTAGGTTTTGTCTTGGACCGTTCAGGTTCCATGGGAAATCCACCAGCAGGTGGTGTTGGTACACGCTGGGAAGTATTGGAAGCAGCTTCTGCTCAGTTTTTAAATACACTTGATGTATTTGACCTTGCCGGAGATCAGGTCTGCTTGACCTATTTTGCAGATTCAGACGTCACTCCCCCTGGCTCTACAGGTGCTTCACTCGTTGGAGTAGAAGGAAATGTGGGGGCCTTGATTACTGAAATCGGGGCAACATCACCCTCAGGATGGACTGCTCTTGGAGATGGGATTGTCTCTTCCCAAAACAAACTAAATGCTGGGCCCGCCGCCAATAACAAGGTCATGTTTATATTCACTGATGGTGAGCAAAATCGCGGTGATCAAGTCTTTGATGACGGAACGAGAACCGTAGGCGGTACCGTTTTTAACAGCGATTGTATCTATGCGATAGGAACAGCAGGAGCTGCAATGCCTGCCACGGCCACGTTATTACAAAACATCGCTACGGCTAGTGGAGGAGCGGCCTTTTTTGTAGATGAAACATCTTCCGCTGGTGTCGCTATGGATATCAACGGCGTATCGAATGGATTTTTCACTACAACATTTCAGGAAATACTTTCAGGTTGTAGTCCTCAAATTGTCGAAATTCAGGAAGGGAAAGGAGCTGGCGTGAGAATAGACCCAACTGTCGGGCCTCCTGTACCTCAGGATCATACTTTCAATGTGAACAGGCATGTGGGAAGAGTGAGCTTTCAGGTTTCTTCAGCGAGTGACAATATTCGCATTCAAGTCCAAAAGGACGGTATAGATGTGACAAAATTTGGTACAAACCGCAATGGAGCAGGATACTATGTCTTTAACCTGGATTTTCCGGCAGGTAGAGTTCCAAATATGCGCCCAAATGGCGATTGGAATGTAAAAGTATGGGCCGAGCGAAATAGAAGCTATTCATTAACCTGCGTAGTAGATGATCACCTGCTGAACCTTACTGCCGAAGCTCACCAGGGAGAGCTGGTACTTGAAGAGGTAATGAAGCCTGTGGTGACGCTGGCACTGCTCGATTCTGGAATCACCAACGCTCGTGTGACGGCAACCATTAGCCGTCCTGGCGATGATAGAGGACACCTGTTAGCTACCACAAATGTGGACGGCTCTGGCACTTCCCAAAATGATCCTGGCTCAGTCGGATATCAGAAGTACCTTGATTTGATTGCGCAAAACCCTCAGTTCGCAAAATCCATGCAGTTGAATCCTAATCAAATCACCCTAACACACCAGGGCAAAGGACGCTATACCGGAGATTTTACTCGAACAGGCGTAAGTGGAGTATATCAGGTTAAGTTTACGATAACAGGAAATCATCCTGCTATTGGGAAGTTCACGCGTACCGTCTTAAGGTCGATTGTGGTAGTGCCGCCACCCATCGATATTGCCGCTTCTGGCGCTACTGTAAGCCCTTCCAAAGGAGGTTCCAGCATCACGTTTCGCCCAGCTTATAAACTCAAAAATGGCCAGCTTCGCTATTACGGGCCTTCATTTGGACGCTATTTCAATGTCAGTGGAAATGGAATCAAAATGGCCGGAGTGACCGAAAACCCGGATGGCAGTTATGTGATCAATGTGCAGGGTGATGCTTCTTCCAAAATGACCTTAAGTCTTTTAGGTAAAGAGGTGTACAAGGGCAAGGTTGAAAACTTTGCAACTGCAGGCGGCGATGCTGGCTTACTCGATCAGTTGAAAAACTGGTGGGAAGGCATGGGATTGCCGATGTGGTTATTCTGGATATTGGTTGTTGTTGTTTTGGCGATTTTAGGATTAATAGCTAGAAAAAAGAAAACTCCCTGATGTTTGACCGCATTCAAGCAAAATCAAAGACTGTGACCCCAGCGGCAGCTTCACCTGCTGCCAGGGCGCAGCCTTTTTTTAGCCCAAAACCTAAAGCAGAACAGGCCGACACGGATCTGATCCAACGTGAAGATGGCCCAGCCGAAGGTGGAGAATCTGAAAGTGCTGATCCGCTTACAGCGGGTGCAGGCGTCGTATGGTCGCAGCTCAATGCCAATAACCCGCGCTTTTCGCTGTTTATGGGTCAGCAGAAGGATATCTGGAAACGCCGCCTTTGGACCAGTCAGCCGACTGAGTACAAGGTTGCGATGGTGAGTTGGGGTTTGATAAATCTGGGAATGGTCGGTGGCGCATTCGCCGCAGATCGGCGCTTCAGGTCTGACATGATTAACCTACTCCAGGATACCAATCTTCTGGGGCCCTTGGGCATCATTCCGTATGCTGAATATTTTCCCTTAAATAGCTTCCAGTATACATTGCCAGGTGATGATGGATTGTACCGGTTCCAATTTGGCTTTTCGCTCACACCCTATCTCGACTTACTCACACAGGCGGTTCCAGAGATTCCGGACTCAACGCTCACAGGCTCCCTAAGCACCTCGGCTGGACCTGATGGCATGCGTGTGACTGGCGGTAATCTATCCTTTGGAACCTTGGGAGGAGCGCTTACGCTTCAAGGCGGCACCTCACGGGGCCTTCCTATGTTACCGACCTTGTTCGATAATGGTGACCCGTTTGCCCTTCCTTCAAGGCATATGCAGTCCATTCCGAGCGTTGAAAATCCGTATAGCGGTATGCAGGATTTGCGCTTTACCTTGTCACTTGATCTTGCTCGTCTTTTTCCAAATGTACTTGGAGGAGGAAGACCGCGGGTACAGCCTAAACTCAAACTCGGCTCACCTAATGACCCATTGGAACGCGAAGCCGATCAGGTCGCAGAACAAGTCGTCCAGCGTAAGTGTACGACTTGTGGGAAGGAAGAAGAACAGACAGTCAGAAGAAAAGCCATTAGCCATGTCCAGCGTAAATGCGCGAGTTGTGAGGAAAAAGAGAAAGAAACAGTCATGCGCAAAGCGCATAGCGATGCGGGCATGCATGTTGGTCAGAATACTGAGAAAGGCATCAAACAAGCCCAGGGGGCGGGTAGTGCTATGAATCCAGGCCTGCGTACTGAAATGGAGCAGGGGATAGGCCATGACATGAGCAATGTGCGCATACACACGGACAACCGTAGCGCAGACCTTAACCGGCAAGTGAATGCACGCGCTTTTACACATGGACGGGACGTGTTTTTTGGAAAAGGGGAATTTAATCCGGATACCAAAGGCGGCAAGCGCCTTATCGCCCATGAGTTAACCCATGTAGTGCAGCAGGGCAGCGCTGGTGGGCATATTCAAAGAGAATTAGCAGTAGCTCCTACTAATCCTGATGCAGTGCCGGACCCGCTCACACCTGAGCAGATACAGGATGCGATTCGCTATAATGACGATCGCTTTCGTGATATTTCTGAAATTAAACTCATTCGTGATGTGCTGGGCTTCGCTGAAGAGCCTGTACAATTTGACGAGCCTCTCATTTTGGCCATCGCTGAGTATCAAGCTCAATACGGTCTTGATGATCATGATGGAAGAATAGGTGCCAATACCGCAAATGTACTTGCTCGCGAATTTAGGGCTGAAGGACTCCGTAGTGAAGCTCGCCAAATGCGCGTTCGTAGGAGAGGAGTTACGCGCTCGAACAATATCGATGTTGGTGGCAATAATGATCTGTTTGATGCAATTCTGGATCATGAAAATGCGCGCCTTACGCTGCGCATGAAGGTGAAGTTCAATATGAACGGAGCCTGGCCTAATGCTGCGAGAGAACGTCGTTGGAAACGGCAATTTATACGGCAGATACAGCGTCGTTGGAGTGGTGTTTTTGGTCTTGTACCAAATGGTGCCCATGCTAACAGGCGGTTGTTCTTGCCTTATTATCGTGCACGTATTCAGGTGGTGGAAGTAGCCAATGGGCAGCACTATACCGCTAATGTGGCCTGGGCAACATCCCACCAGGGAAGCTCGATCACCCCCAGCACACACACCGCAACCCTGGACGCTTATGACACCCGTAATCGCACCCGAAGACGTGCAGGCCGTAACTTCCGCCAGCGAGGTGGTGAACACGAGTTTGGACATATGCTCGGCCTGGATCATGTCGATCACGCTAGCTGCATAACCGTGGCCGGAGCTACAGGAAATGAAAGTGCTTGCTATGGTGGAAATAACCGTCGCCGTCGCGGCAATATTATGGGCTCAGGCTCCAGAGTTGACTCCTCGAATTACTTGCCATTTATTACTGCCATGCGCACCATAACTGGCTTCGCCTGGAAGACTACTAGAAGAAGACGGGTTAGATAATTATTAATGTATGATGAACAATGTATAATGAGCACTCAATAATTGCCAATTGTTCATTATTCATTAACCCAAAAAGCATGAACACACTCCTCCAGGAACACCACCTCCTACAATCTGCTGAATGGCTGAGAGCGAGTATCGCCTTTCGGCTCCAGAATCCTGATTCTCCGTTGCCTGAAAGCCTCAAGCAATATGGGGAAGGTGTGGATGCACTGTGGAGCGAGTGGGGCCTCGATCCTTATGCCTTGACCGTGTTTCATCTTGCGCTTGCGCCATATATTGATCCGGGCCTTTTGGATGCTACGATTCGTTCGGTACTGCCGGAGGCAGGTGATTTTCCTGAAATGGGCGGACTTCGTGGAAAGCAGCATCGAGGCTTTTTGCCTACGGGCGAAACCGCGCTATATCTGCTTGGCGGAGAGCATCTTGGCATGCGGGCGGAAGCCATGCGTGTTTTTGGGCCTCAGCATTTTTTTGCTCAAAAGCGCATTCTTTGGCTAGAGCCAGCTCCGGCTGGTGAACCAGCCTTGGCTGGGCGACTCGTCCTCAATTCCGAGCTCGTAGAGAACCTCCTTTTGGGAGAAATTCCGCCGCCGCGCTTTAGCAAAGAGTTTCCCGCAGAGCGCATCGAAACATCCCTTGATTGGGATGACCTTATCGTCGATGCTGCTACCAGAGCCGATCTGGATTATCTGTTTTCGTGGCTCTCTCATGGCCATGACTTGCTTCAGGATGAGCGCCTTGGAAAGCGAATTGCGCCAGGATTCAGAGCCTTATTCTATGGTCCTCCTGGGACAGGTAAGACATTGGCTGCCAGTCTTTTAGGTCAGAAGGCCAACAAGCCAGTTTATCGTGTTGACCTGGCTTCTGTCGTGAGTAAATATATTGGTGAAACGGAGAAGAATCTTTCCGGGCTGTTTGCGCGAGCTGAAGACAAAGACTGGATATTGTTCTTTGATGAAGCGGACGCATTATTTGGAAAACGCACCAATGTAAAAGAGGCAAAAGATCGCTTTGCGAATCAGGAAGTAGCTTATTTATTACAACGCGTAGAACGCTATCCTGGCCTCGTCATTCTCGCCAGTAATTACAAAAGCAATATTGATGACGCCTTCCTGCGGCGCTTTCAGTCTGTAATCCATTTTCCGCTACCCGGACCTTCCGAACGACTAGCCTTATGGAAAGCCAGCCTGCCAGATAAACTCAAGCTTTCGCCAGAAGTTAACCTCCTTGATCTCGCCAACCGCTATGAGTTCACCGGAGCCGACATCGTCCAGGTCATACACTACGCCGCCATCCAGGCCATGCAACAAGGCGACGGAATCATTCATCCCGAACACCTCGCTGGCGGCATACGGCGCGAGATGAGGAAGGCGGGGAGGGTGTAGGTTTCCAAAATACTCGCTGCTTGATCCTCGATATTTGCTACTCTCGGGTGGTTGAAAAACAGAGGTATTGTTTCAAACAAAGGGAATTACTATTTAACCCGCCACCAAAATACATCCAGCACATATTCCAGACGCTTGCGCGAAATATTCTAAGCTCACCGGGATTTCTTTAGCGAAAAAAAAAGCAACAAGCTGTTTCGGATTTCGTGCTTGCGGCGTAGGGCTCGCGTGTAATCCGAAACAGCGTTATTCAGGCGCAAGCCTGAGTGCGATCAAGCATATAGCGCAGTTGGGCTAATCCTACCCAAATCTAGGGCGGATTTATCAGAAGTAAACCCGGCCTATGGCCTGCTGGTTACCCGCTAGCCAATCCCACTGCCACGAAATTCAAGTCAGCCGTTGATTACAATTGATATAGTTACTAGATGTTGAGCTATCCACCTACCCCAATAAAAGGCATTCTTTTTAACTGCTCAGCCTGAATAGCCTTCAGCTCCTTTAGTCGCTTTTGAACAACGGGAACCTTTCTGCCATCGCTTTTATCCTGATATGTAGACAAATAAAAATCGAGGGCAGTTTCGAGGTCTGA
>JBGCFB010000006.1:0-24088 GCA_045106685.1 Bacteroidia bacterium
TTCAGGCGCGACTTCGTACCGCGCCATAAACAGTAGCGCGATAAATAAGCCCAGCGCAAAAAGAAATATAGCAAGGCCGATATGTTTGATAATCTTCATTTTCGTTGATTAGCTGATTTGATAATGTGCTGATTAGCTGATGATCAAATCAATTTTAGAAAGCTCAGGACATTAGAAAGCGATTTCTTTCTCCGAATGCTGACTTGGGTTCCGTTTTCTTTGTTGAACTGAGCTACAATTTCCGCTTCGTGGTGTTTGTAAAACTCAGGGTCAAAGTTGGCCAAAGGAAGGTTGGCGAGTACCTCTTCGATATGCACGTTTTCGTCGATCCAGCGAATGCAAACTTCCTGTCGATAGCGAATGCCCATGAGGTTAAAGCCTTTTACCACGCCGCTTTCTTCGTCATAATTTATGCGGATCGACATTCGGCCGTCTGCATGCTCCCAGTAGAAGTGCTTTTCACCACTCAGTGGGCGGTTCAGGACGCTTCCATAGGTTTGCCATTCGATGTCCATAAACTTGGCCGAATTGAACCAGGTCTGCTGGTAGTATGGCGTGGGCGTTCCGAGGATATTTTTTGCTAAAATCGGCCCCATCAGTTTGCCGGTGTACCAGACTGCTTCCAGCGCGCGCCGGCCTGGCGCCGGCTGGCGCAACTCTGCACAATCGCCGATCGCATAGATGTCGGGCACATTCGTTTGAAGAAATTCGTCCACCAAATAGCCGCGATTGGTTTCCAGTTCCGTCTCCTTAGCCAATTCTGTGCGAGCATGCACGCCTGCGGTCAGGCCTACAAACTGGCAGGCGATTTCTTCGCCAGTGTTCGTTATCACAGCGCGAGCTCGACCGTTTTTATCCGGCAGAATCTCTTTTAACTCTGTTTCGAGCCTAAGGTCAATGCCGCTTGCGATAATCTCCCGATTGATCATAGCTGATTCTCCTGGGGGCATTACGCCATTCCAAAAGCTATTTTCACGCACGAGGAAGGTCACCGGAATATGACGACTGTGAAACATCTCTGCCAATTCGATGCCGATCAATCCCCCGCCAACGATAACGGCGTGCTTGAGGTCTTTGGACCATTTTTCGAGTGACTGCAAGTCTTGATAGCTATAGAGTCCTTGGACGCCATCCAGATCTTGACCTGGCCAGCCAAATTTATTGGGCTCTGAGCCCGTAGCAAGCACAAGCTTGTCGTAGGATAGCTTGTCTCCATTTTGAAAAGTCAGACTTTTCTCCGCCGCATTGATGTTGGACACATGCTTGTTGAGGAGATTGATACGGTTCTTTTTCCAGAAAAAGTCTTCATATGGCTTTGTGTGCTCATATTTCATATGCCCCATGTAAATATACATGAGTGCTGTTCTGGAGAAAAAGTGATCGGTCTCGGAAGATATTATCGTGATGATGCAGTCTGCATCCTGCTTGCGTAAGTGCCTAGCGGTGGTCACCCCTGCAATCCCGTTTCCTATAATGATAATGTGCATATAACAGGCTTTGACGGAAAGGTAGCATCATTTTAGTATCTGAAAAAATCCAGGATCTATATATGTCGGGAATGCTATAAATAAGCCATATGCTATTGTATTTAATTTTAGTAAAATGCTATTTATTTAATATTTTATGCTAATTTTGATTCATGCCCCAACACAACTTCCATGATGCATACTTCAAAAGTAGCTTTAGCGATCTGGAGATCACCCGTGATTTTCTTGAACACTTTTTGGACCATGAATCGATCTCCCAATTAGACCTGAGTACACTCGAATTGACAGGGAATTCTTTTATCGACGAGCATTTGCAGGAACATTTTTCGGATCTGGTTTTTCGGTGTCGTACCAAAACCCGTAAGGACGTTTTTGTTACGCTGCTGCTTGAACACAAAAGTTATCCTGACAAGGAAATCCATCTTCAGTTATTACGGTATATGATCAATATGTGGGAGTACCAGAAGAAGGATAAATCCTTTAAAAAGCTCCAAAATGTTATTCCTGTTGTGATATACCACGGTTCCGAAAAATGGCATCGGAAAAAGATGTATGATCGGTTTTATATGAAGGGCGAAGCATTTGAACCATTTATTCCCCACTTTGAGTATCTCCTTTCCAATCTGAATTCATGGAAGGATGAGGCGGTATTAGCTTTGAAGGCAGGCTTGATTCGTAATGTCGTTTTAGCGCTGAAGCATAGCCGTGACACTGAGGGCTTTATTAAGAATATGGCACGCATTATCAGCCTAGGAAATGATAATACGTTCGCTGAACTGCCCGTTGGTTTTGTTCGTACGACAACCGTATATTTGTTTAAATACAATACTCCCGATAAAGAGAAGATTATGGATTTAATTAAAAAAGCCCCCGCTTCTACTCAAAAAGAAGTCTTAACCATCGCAGAACAATTTATCCGAGAAGGTGAATCTCGCGGTATGGAAAAGGGTATGGAAAAGGGTATGGAAATATCGCTCCGAAAAACCGTTTTGCATGCTAATTCAGCAGGTCTGGATATTGATCTTATAATGGAGATCACCAAGCTTCCTAAGTCGAAGATTTTAGAAATTTTGGATAAAAAAAGCTAAGCCAATTTCGCACCAATCACTGGAATCTGCGTACGATACCGCCATGCTGTAATCGCAGAAGTAATAAACACGATGATCGCAAGATAGAATAGTAAGCCTCCATCACCTTGCACCGCTATTCCCAGTTTTGTAAGGTGGAAAAAAATCGCACCACTGATAGTTCCCAAAGCAAGCACCGCCCCAATTCCAGCTGTACGAGGCACCAAAAGCAGCACTGCCGCGATCAATTCAACAACTCCGGACCCATAGCGCCCCCAAGGTTCCATGCCTACTGTTTCAAAAATGTAAACACTCTCAGGTGCTCCCATGAATTTGAAAAAAAGCGTTTGCAGCAAAATGATAGCAGGGATAATGCGAAGTGCCCAGTCAAGGATTTTCATATGTGTACAGTTGTTGAATTTGTTACCAATTATAGGAAATTTTCAGAACTGTACGCCTTTATTCACCCCTCGTTTCTGAATCCAAAGGTTGTGTCGCGCATCTTACTGAACAGTGCTACACTGTTCACAATAGAGGTTATCTATATATCTGTAATCATGATTCTGCAATTTCCAATCTGCAATCTTTTCTTTTTGATTGGAGATTGCAGATCAGTGATTCTATATTTTTGAAATATTTTAACTACTCGTAATAGCCACCATATTCCGAATCGTCTTCCTCTTCATCACTGAAGTTGAGCATACCGCTCAAGAGGTCGCCAAACTGGTTTCCACTTTCAAGCCTGTTTTTCCCAATAAGTGAAAAGGAAGATAAACCGTGCAGCACGAATTCCATAAGCAAAAGCTTCATGTCGTCGCTTGCGCCACGTTGCTGTTTTTCTACAATATCTTCTAAGCCAGGAACTCCTAATAGTAGCTTATTGTATTCCTTCTGTGTGAGATCATTCATCAGGTCAAGGGAGTTTCCTTTGCCAAACCAGCGAATAATTTTCTCATATGGATTACTGCCTTCCTTGCGCTTCCTGAGCATTTCGGGATTAGGAAAATATTCTGCGAAAAGGCTGCGGATAGAATTGCTGATAAGCTTTTCTGCGACTAGCGCAGGGCCTTCTTGCTCACCTTCATACACAAGCTCGATCTTACCCGTAATAGCTGGAATGAGACCGTGAAGATCACCGATTCTACTCACGCCCTTTTTCTCCTTATTGATCAAAATACGACGCTCTACAGCACTGTTTAGAATCTCGTAGGCCGAGATCGTCAAACGTGCAGAAACGCCACTTTTCGCATCTACGAACTCGCTATTACGCGCTTCCATCGCGATGCGCTCCACGAGGCGACTTGATAGTGTATCGATGTACACATTGTCCGACAGGCCCTCGGGTAGGCGTGCTTCTTGCGCAGTGATCTGCATGGAAAGCTCCTCCGATTTTGGATAGTGAGTCAAAATCTGACTCTCGATACGATCCTTGAGTGGTGTCACAATGGATCCACGATTAGTATAATCTTCAGGGTTCGCTGTAAATACAAACTGAATATCCAAAGGAAGACGCAGTTTGAATCCGCGAATCTGGATGTCACCTTCCTGGAGGATGTTAAATAACGCAACCTGGATTCTTGGCTGGAGATCAGGAAGCTCATTGATAACAAAAAGGCCACGGTGTGAGCGTGGAATAATGCCATAATGTATCACGCGTTCATCCGAATATGGGAGCTTGAGTGTAGCTGCCTTGATAGGGTCTACATCTCCGATAAGGTCTGCAACAGATACATCAGGCGTGGCAAGTTTTTCACTGTAACGCTCCGCACGTGGAAGCCAGCTTATAGGGGTGTCGTCGCCTTTCTCGGCGACGAGGTCGCGGGCGAACCGCGAAAGCGGCTGGAAAGGGTCATCATTAAGTTCAGAACCTTCCACGACAGGAATATAAGCGTCGAGCAAATCCACCATCTGGCGGGCGATACGCGTTTTTGCCTGTCCTCTCAATCGCAGTAGAATAATATTATGACGTGCCAGAATCGCACGCTGAAGATCAGGAATAACCGTTTCCTCATAGCCCAAAACACCCTGGAACATCGGCTCTTGCTTTTGCATCTTTTCGATCAAATTACTGCGTAGTTCATCTTTGACCGAACGTGGAGTATAGCCAGATGCCTTAAGGGAACCGAACGTATTTATTTTTAGTAATTCTTTAGAGAATGCCATGTGTATAGTTTGAGATTAATCAGCTCTTGGCTTTTGGCCGTTGGCTATTAGCTTTTTGTTCTAATCAATACGACCAATAATGCCTTTAAAATGCTAACCGCCAAAAGCAAACAGCCAATAGCTATTTAAGTTTACAATATTAGACAATTCGCCTGTTTTCATTTTTCACAAAAGACCCTAAAATAATACGAGTTAAAATCAGGCACTAAAAGCCAATAAGAATATCTAATTTTGTCCCATGCGACGTGTTTTCCTATTAGCCCTTATTGTACTCCCATCCATATTATTTTGTCAGTTTTTTCCAGACTTGGAATGGCAGCGATTTTATGGAAAATCCGGTGATGATACGCCGGGGGCGATTGCCCTTGCCTCCGATGGTAGTCTGCTTTTGGGTGGTAGTACCATTACGCATCGCCCCGATGAAGCACCTGACCAAAATGCCTGGGTCGTAAAAGTCGATACAACAGGCTATGAACTTTGGGAAAGGGAAATCATGCTTCCGGGTCGCCAGGAGATTTTTGGTTTGAAAGGGACTGAAGATGGAGGGGTGATTTTTTGTGGCTCATCTTCATATGTTTTGACACACCCCGAACCTGCTTCCCGACCTTTTCGGGCGGATGTGCTTGTGGGAAGGTTAAATGCTTTGGGGGAAGTAATGTGGGTAAAACATTATGGTGGGACTGGCCAGGATCGCAGCCTTGCCATTACAGAAGGTGTATATAATGAATGGCTTGTGGCAGGAGCAGCTCACAGCCCTGGTGGAGTAGGGGAGGTGAGGACCAATCTTGGACAAAGCGATATGTGGATGCTGAAACTAAACCAGCAAGGAGAGATAAGGCATACTGAAAGTTTTGGTGGGGCTGGCTCTGATTGGGCGAATACTGCCCTGACCTGCAAGAATGGAGATTTTGTTATCGCAGGATTTTCCAATTCGACAACGTTGGATAAAGGTCCAGCTTCTTTATTTGGAAATGGCTGGGTATTGAGGCTAAGTCCTCAGGGGAAGGTACGCTGGTCGCGTTTGTTTCACTGCCCTCAAGGCGGATTTTTCAACGATGCTACTGAGTTGCCTGATGAGCGTATTTGCCTCGCAGGGCAGCGCACCAATGCCGACGGCCTGGAAGAGGGCTGGATGTTAAAGCTAAGTCCGGATGGCGCCAAAGTGCAGGAAAAGGTATTTGCCAATGGAGGTATTCATCGCCTGGATGCCGTGACTGCTTGTCAGGACGGAGGGCTTTTATTGGGAGGATCTGCTATAGGTGATCGCGGTGAACATGCCAAAGGCGGCTCCGATCTATGGCTTTATCGGCTAAATAAGCAAGGTGATATTATTTGGAAAAACACCTACGGTGGTCCCGATTTTGAGCGCTGTGTGGCAGTTTTGGAAGCACATAAGGGCCTTTTTTATGTTTTGGGACAAAAAGTAAACGACTTTCAGGAAGAGGAAGGAAGCCGAAAAAGAGATTTCTGGCTATTGCGTATTCAAGAGTTGCCATGCGAATATCTCCAGGCCTCGATATCTGTTAGAGCCCGAAACAATACAATTCCTACAAACTTGCGGGTGCGGTTTCGAGCCAATGATCGCTATGCCACGCGTTACGAATGGGACTTTGGAGATAATACTACATCGGGAGATCAGGACCCTCTGAAAAGCTTTCGCTTGCCCGGGATGTATCGCCCGAGACTCACTGTATATGCAAATGAGGGTTGTTGGCGGACAGTTCGCCTGCCAAATGAGCTGATTGTTGAATAGAATAAAATCAGAATTATTCAGAAATAATCAGGCTGCATAACCATGCTATTAGAGGCTTGTTTTGTGTTGTAATAACCTGACAGTAAGTGCTTTATGTTATATTTTGGTTCCAATGGTTTTCTTGATGGAAAATATATGTGGCCTTTGATAAGAGTATTTTTTTCAGAAATGCTTCTAAAGTTCTTTGTTTATCTGCCCGATCACATACAATTTGCCCAGCGTATTATTATCTTTGCATCAAAGCATAGGCGATAGTACACTCTTTCGCACAAACATTTTTTACTTCCGATCTTATGAAGAAGATTCTTACGCTAGTTCTTCGCTTTACATTTTTGGTAGGGATTGGCCTATTGTTGACACAAGAGGCTAAGGCTACCCACTTGATGGGATATGACCTGACCTATATTTGTATCCCTGACACAACAGTGGATGCCTGTGATCAAACAGTGTCATCCTGTAACTACCGTGTATTTGTAAACATCTATTATGACTGTGAGGGTGCTGCTACCACCCCGCTTCCAGGTCCAGGTCCACAGCCCTTCCTTCGCTGGGTGACAAACCAGCCTGGTTCAAGCTGTGCCGACCCTATTCAAATAGGAGGCTGGAATGCTGTTTCATACACAGATGTAACACCTGTCTGCCCTACGGCTATTACAGGTTGTACGCTTCCCAATTTTGGTTCAGCTCAACCTATCAATGGTACCGTCGAACAACGGCACTTTTCTGACTACGACTTCTGTAATGTGAACTGTACGAAGTACACAATGGAATGGAGTAGTTGTTGTCGAAATGGCGTTATTACAAGTGGAGCTGCCAATGATGGTATGTTTGCTGGTGGAACCACTATTGACCTTGGAATTATTCCATGTAATAGCTCGCCCCAGTTTGCTACTACTCCTGTACCATATATTTGTGCAGGTCAAAACTTTACTTTTAGCCAAGGTGCTTATGATCCAGATGGAGACTCATTAGTATTTTCGCTTTCACCTTGTTTTACAGGAAACAATAACCAGGTTGGTTATGATCCTGGCTTTACACCTGCTACTCCTCTAGGCGCAAGTTGGAATGTAAGCATTAACCGCCGTACAGGAACACTTTCGATGACTGCCAACCCTGGTAACGTCGTTATTGCTGTTCTTTGTGTGACAGTTGAAGAATATCGTAATGGTGTTAAGATTGGTCAAGTAAGCCGTGATATTCAGGTTTTCGTTGTGAATTGTGGTGCAAATAACCTTCCGGCTGTAACGGGAGTTGCCAATCCAACGGACGCTGCTATTACAGGCCCGCTTCAGCTTTCTACTTGTGCAGGACAGTTGGCCTGTTTTGATGTGTTGGTTGCTGATCCGGATTTAGGCGATAGTATTTTTGTTCGCTCTCCAAACCTGACAGTAGTTGATCCAAACGGTACGATTGTATCAGGTGGAGCCACGGTGTCTGTTGCCCGTGGTACAGGAGCAAATCCTCCTATCGCAAGAGTGTGTTTCAGACCTATTTATGCAGGTAATTACTTCATCATTATGGAGGTGACGGACGATAATTGTCCTCTCCTTGGAACCAATCAGGTTGCGATAGAAGTAAATGTCGAGTTCTGTGGACTTATACCTGTTACCAGTGCAGCACGTACCACCCAGAATACGGGTAGTAATGCGCCTGTAGACTGTTATACTGTAGAATTCCTCATCGAGCCGAACTCTTGTGACGTTCGATATTTTTATGATATTGATCCTGGAGATAACTCTCCTATTTATAACGATACTACAAACGGAACCACTCGTATTTTCCACACGTTCCCACGTACAACAGGTGTAACAAACTACACCTATAGTATTTTAGTAGTTGACTCTGCTGGTTTCCGTTTTGATACCACTGCGACAGTAACGATTGTCAATAACTCCGTATCCAATGCAGGGCCTGACGTTACCTTATGTCCAAATGTACCAGGCCAGATCGGATTGCCCGGAGGGGCTGGATATACCTATAAATGGAGTACCTGTGGCGTGCCCGGAAATCCTGGATTGCCAGCATCACCTAATAATGAAGTTGATATCGTGACAGTACGTCTCGATAATCAGCGTAATACACCGCTCGATGTGGTCTATTGCCTGGCGGCGATTGATTCCTTTGGGTGTCCTGCGGTAGACTCCGTCACGGTGACATTTGCACCAAAACCTCGGCCAGATTTTGTTATCAATGGTAACTTCCCTGAAGCATGTGAGACTGAGCAGGCATCATTCCAGTATGTTGGACTTCGTCCTCCTGGTATCACCTATATCTGGGACTTTACCTCTGCTACCAATGCTCCTAATAACCCACTCGGACCTGGTCCTCACTTTGCTTCTTGGCAAAACTTCGGATTCCCGACTGTGAGTCTTCAAACGGTGGTTAAGGGATGTACTTCAGATGTGGTGACTCACCCGATTGAGATTAAACCAATACCTGAATCTGATTTCAGTGTGCCTCTGCAAGTCTGTACAGGTGCGCCAGGTGTTATTTCTTTTACCGGACGTGCAAGTACACAAGGCACAGGAATATGGGACTTTGATGGCGGAACAGTCGTTGGAGGAAACCCGAATGGACTTGATCCTATATCTGTTACCTGGGCAACTCCTGGTATGAAGATTATTACCCTAACCGTAGAGGATCGAGATTGCTTCAGTTCCGAACATCGAGATACGATTATTGTCAATAAAATACCGACTTCAGACTTTAATCTTCTGAGTCCAGTATGTCAAAATGATTCTGTAAGGCTTACCTATACAGGTAACGCATCCTCTTCTGGCTCATTCGTATGGCAGTTTGATGGTGCTAATACTAATCCTGGAACTAATGGCCAGATAGGCCCTTATAATGTAACCTGGAATCGTCCGGGTGCGAAGGATGTGTGTCTACAAGTACAGGAATTAGGATGTTTCTCTCCAGTGAGCTGTCAGCCAATTACGGTACTTGCTACTCCTGAAGCTTCTATTGCGCCTGTTGCAGACCTCTGTTTCAATAATGGTGTGAATGCAGTTCAGTTTAGTTATACAGGAACATCCAATGTAGATACTTACGAATGGTTCTTCGGCCCAACCGCAAGTGTTTCAGTTTCAAATAATCCTAACCCTACTCCTATTACCTTCTCATCTCCTGGTGTCAAGACTGTGCGAGTTTTGGTTACCAAAGACGGTTGTGTAAGTGATACAGCAAGTGTAACCTTTGAGGTTCTGGATGACCCTTCAGCGCAGTTTATTATTAACAGCACAGGTAATATTTGTGCAGGTGATACCGTAACTTTCCTACGCACAGCACAGAGCGTAAGTAGTTCAGAAACATATACCTGGAACTTTGGTACAAACGCTGTTCCGTCCACATCAAATCTGCTTGACCCGGGTCCAGTAGTATTCTCAAGTGGAGGAAGTAAAGTAGTTACGCTTATCGTTCGTCATGGACCAGGTTGTGAAGCTCGCTTCGCAAATCAGCTTCGTGTAGAAGACGCTCCAAACTTTAACGCAGGCGCTGACTTACGTTATTGTGAAGGTACCGGTGGTACTCAAATCAATGCAACCACTTCTGGTGGCGTGCCTGCTTATACCTGGAACTGGACCTGTGATCGTGGAGTGAATTGTGGCCTTTCTAGCAATGCGGTAGAAGACCCGAGTGTGAACCCTACCGGTGTAGGACCTGATACTATTACATATGCTGGTTATGCTGTTGATACACGTGGATGCCGTTCTAACATAGATGAGGTAAAAATCATCATTGATCCTAAACCACTGATTGATGCAGGACCTGATATGGTACTGTGTGACGGCGGACCTGGTGTTAATCTTCAGGGAGGAATGCGTAGTAATAACCGTGCTGCTGGACCATTTACATGGGAGTGGAGCGATTCTACTGGAAATACTCCTCCAGCTGGTATGACAAACTATCAGCAGCCTGTTGTGTATGCCCGTCCTAATGCAACAACGATTTATACCTTGATTGTAGTGGACCAAAGTACTGGTTGTACTTCTGATGTAACGACTGTAGATTCATTCTCTACGACTACTGTACTTGTACTGCCTCGTCCTGTGGCAGATGCTGGTCATGACACGGTTGTATGTTTTGGAAATACTATCGAGCTGCGCGGTGCTGCTATCGGCGGTACTGGTAATTATAGCTACCAATGGTCACCGGATAACCCACTCGTGGGTACTATGAGTAACTCACAGATTGCAAATCCAGTTATTGGCCCATTCCAAACGACCACATACACATTGGTTGTTACGGCTTCAGGTTGTACCTCAAGTGCTGATCAAATCAATGTAACGGTCCATACTGTACCGACTGTGGATGCTGGAGATGACAAGGTGACTTGCTTTGGAGACTCATTACAACTTGATGGTGGAGCAACCGGAGCACCTCAGAATGGTGTAGGCTATACATATAGCTGGACGCCTATTATCGGTCTGGGTGACCCTACGATGGGTAGAACCATGGCAAGCCCAGGTGCTACACAGGTTTATCAGTTGGAAGTAAGTTCTGACTTTGGCTGTGGTTCTGGTATCGATAATATGACATTGACCGTTCAGCCTAAACCAGAAGCAATGATCTTAAATGACGATGCTGTTATTTGTGAAGGTGAGCAAATCATATTGCGTGGTACACATACTATCGGTGGTGTGCCTCCAGCAAATCCGAACGTAATTTATGACTGGCAGCCATCCGATGAGATTGATGGTGATAATACCAATCCACTCGTAATTGCTAGACCTACCAAGTCTACAAACTTCATCATGACTACTAGTATCGGTGCCTGTTCTACTTCAGATGAAGTACTTATATCAGTCACTCCTGGAATCGAAGCGAATATCATTGTATCAGACACCGTGATTTGTTCTGGCGAGACTATTAGCCTTGCTGCTGAAGGCGGCTTTGGTAATCCGTCTTACTCGTGGACTCCAGCACTGGATGTTGTAGACCCCGCTTCAATCAGAACAGATGCTACTCCATCACAGACAGTTACTTACCGTCTTACAATGACTGAAGGAGCTTGTACTGGAGAAGATGAAGTCTCAGTCGTGGTGAACAAAACGCCTACTGCTGATTACTTTGCTTCAGCAACTGAAGGTTGTACAGGTCTTGAGGTTTCATTTGTGGAAAATGGCACTGATGGTGTCGCCTACATCTGGGACTTTGGCGATGGTACTGACATTAATAATGAAGAAGATCCTATCCATACATTTATGCAGGCTGGTGAGTTTGATGTGAAACTTACTGTAGTAGGTGAAGGTGCATGTGAAGCAAGCATTGTCAAGGAGCGTGTAACAATCTCTGAAGGCCCGATTGCTTCATTCGTCTCTATTCCTACTTTGGATGAGATTCTATATATCCCGAATGCAGAGGTTGAATTCCTGGACCGTTCAGAGAACGGAGCTACATATCTTTGGGACTTTGGTGATGGAGAATATTCAACTGAAAAAGATCCTATTCACAACTTTGAGCGTGTAGGTCAGTTTGATGTGACCCTCACAGTAACGGATTCTAAAGGCTGTGTATCGACTGCCCTAATCGGTAAGTATGATGTACAGGTTGAAGGATTGGTTATCCCGAATATCATGACACCTAACGGTGACGGATTTAATGATGAGTTCCGTGTTGTATATGATGGTAATGCAAATCTTCAGGTTGAAATCTTTGACCGATGGGGACGCCGCTACTTCATTTCAAATGGCAACAACTTTGCCTGGGACGGAACTACACTTTCTGGAGAAAATGCCGCTGAAGGTATTTACTTCTATAGCATTGTCGTAGGTGACCAGACATATACTGGTAACATTACGCTTATGCGATAGTAGAAAAAATAACGAACTACACACAACGAGCGTGGATAGCCTATTTGGGTTATCCACGCTTTTGTATTATTCAGAAGGGTTATTTTTTGTCGATGGGGAAAGTATGAGAAAATTAATACTAAGTGACTGATAGTCAGTGTGTTATGTTTGTATCTGGAGGTTGGTGGCTGGTGCGATACAAGGCGTTATTGCTATTTTTACGCCCTCAGAACCCGACGTAATCCTTCTTGTTAGTCCTTATAGATGGTAGCAATTTAGGTACATGAAAAAAATGCTTGTGCGGCATTTCTATTTACATGTATCCCTTATTTCTGCCATTATGAAAGTAAATATTTCGTGCAAATTATTATGCCTGATAGCAGGCGTGATTCTCCTTTCTCCAAGATTGGAGGCTACTCACCTCATGGGTTATGACCTAACCTATATCTGTGTGCCAGATGATGACGTAAGTCTTTGTGACCCCAATGGTGCTTCATGTACCTATCGGGTATTTCTTAATCGATACCTGGATTGTGAGGGCTCTGCTGCCTTTGTTCCTCCTCCCAATCAGATTCCTCCTTCTCCCGATGCTGATTTTAATGTTTTAGGTAATGGGCCCGGCTGCCAGGCTCCGATTGCTGTTGGTCCATGGAGGTCAATATCATATGCTGAAGTAACCCCTGTTTGTGCTACTGAGATAACAGCTTGCCGAACTATGCCTTTTGGGCAAAACCGCCCAATCAACGGAACCATGGAGACACGCTATTCGCGTGACTATGACTTCTGTTCAGTCAATTGTAATCGATACCGCCTTACCTGGAGAGACAATGCCCGTAACTCCATTATTACAAGTGGTGCATCCAATGAGTGGATTTACGCAGGTAGCTCAGTTATTGACCTCGGTATCACTCCATGCAATAGCTCACCACAGTTTGCCACAACGCCCATCCCTTTTATTTGTGCAGGGCAAAACTTCACATTTAGCCAGGGAGCATACGACCCTGACGGAGACTCCCTTTCCTTTGCCTTATCCTCCTGTTTTTCGAATGCGGGAACACCTGTAACATATGACCCTGGATATAGCGCTTTGGCACCATTGGGGCCTAGTTGGAATGTGAGTATTTCACCTCGAACAGGCGATATTACCATGCAGGCCAATACTGGAAATGTGGTTATAGGTGTACTGTGTGTTACCGTTTCTGAGTGGCGTGATCAGGTGAAAATAGGGGAGGTGTCCCGTGATATTCAGGTGACCGTAGTGAATTGTGGTGCCAATAACCTGCCTACAATAGCAGGTATTTCCAATCCTGTAAACGCAACCCAAACAGGACCACTACAGCTAGAGTCTTGCGCAGGCGAGCGTCTTTGCTTTAATGTCAGTGCCGCCGACCTTGATCCGACTGATAATTTGTCCCTTACTGTAGCAAACATGGCCGTACTAGACCCCAACGGCCAATTGATCAACCCTGTTGGAGTTCCTGTTCCAGCCTTGACCGGCACAGGAGCTAACCCGCCTAGAGGAACCGTTTGCTTTACTCCGCCTATTCCTGGAAACTATTATGTCATTCTAGATGTGCGCGATGATAATTGTCCTTTATTAGGGACAAGTCAGGTCACTGTTGAGGTTAGGGCGGACTTCTGTGGAATCGTTCCCTCAGTTGGTGCGAATCGCACCTCGACAAGTTCGATCGGAGCCCCGCCTGTCGACTGTTACACCGTAGAATTTTTGATCGAACCCAATGCCTGTGATATTCCTTATTTCTACGAAATAGATCCCGGAGATAATTCGCCTATTTATACGGATTCAGCTGAAGGAGTAACGAGGATATATCACACCTATCCCCGAACGCTCGGTTCAGTTATGTATACCTACAGCATGATCATTATCGATTCCCTTGGCTTTCGATTTGATACTACTGCAACAGTCCTAATCGAAAACAATGCTGTAGCAGATGCAGGCCCGGACTTAACATTATGTCCCAATATCCCAAACCGAATAGGCTTGCCAGGATTGCCCGGATATCGTTATCAGTGGAGCTCTTGCCGAACTGTAGGCAACCCTGGCCTTCCTCCTTCGCCTTTAAATGAAGAGCCGCAGCCAGTAGTCAAATTAGACAATCAGCGCAATACGCCGCTTAACATTCGGTATTGCCTACTCGCGATAGATTCCCTGGGCTGCCGCGCTGCCGATTCCGTTATGGTGACCTTTGCTCCAAAACCTAAAGCAGACTTTGTGATTAACGGCGGCTTGCCTGAAGCATGTGTTGATGAGCAAATTACCTTCCTATATGTAGGACTGCGCCCGCCTGGTATCGAATACATTTGGGACTTTAGCTCTACTCCAAATGGCCCCAATAACCCAATAGGTCCAGGAGCACATTTTGCTTCCTGGCCAGTAATAGGTTCTCCCGATGTGCGCTTGCAGGTAGTGGTTGAAGGCTGTAGTTCCGATGTCGTTACTCACTTCGTCGAGATTAAGCCTATCCCTGTTGCCAGTTTTTCTGCTCCTGATCGTGTTTGTGAAGGGCAGTCTGCTGTGGTGAGTTTCAATGGCTCAGCCAGTAGTCAGGCGATAGGCGTATGGACCATCGATGGTGGGACAATCGTTGCAGGCGATCCAAATGGTATTGACCCGCTTGCCATTCAGTGGGCGAGTGCAGGACCCAAGATTATCACCCTGACAGTATTTGATCGCGATTGTGTGAGCGATGAGTTTCGTGATACCATTGATGTGAAAGACATTCCTGAAGCCACCTTCGATGTGCTTAGCCCTGTCTGTCAGAATGATTCGATGCGGGTAACCTATACCGGTTCAGCCTCTGCAAGTGGATCATATATTTGGGAATTTGATGGGGCAGCCAGTGCGCCTGCTTTCAATGGCCAACAAGGTCCTTATAACGTGACCTGGAATCGCCCTGGTCCTAAAACGGTCTGTTTGCAGGTGCAGGAATTCGGTTGTGTTTCTTCAAAAATATGCAAGCCTGTAACCGTGCTTAAAGCTCCGGAAGCAAGCATTGCACCTGTTTCAGATATCTGTTTTAATAAAGGACGAAATAGTGTTCAGTTTCAATATACCGGAACCTCCAGTGTGGATACCTATGATTGGCATTTTGGTCCTACAACAAGTCAGGCCACTTCCAGTAATCAAAACCCAGGCCCACGATCGTATTCTTCGCCTGGAACGAAGACGACATATTTGGTGGTTACTAAAGATGGCTGTAAAAGTGATACTGCTTCGGTACGCTTTGATGTGCTCAATGACCCTGAGGCACAATTCGCAGCGCTGACGAATGGCACGGTTTGCCCAGGAGATTCTGTTACATACCAACGAACAGCAATCGCTGCCAGCATAGCAGAAACCTACCAGTGGAACTTCGGAAAGGACGCCGTTCCTGCAAGCTCAAACCTTGAGTTTCCTGGCCCGGTCGTATACGCTAGTGGTGGTAGCAAAGTCGTGACCTTGACCGTACGTCACGGCCCAGGCTGCCAAGATCAGTATGCTTTACAAATACGCGTAGAAGCCAGTCCGGCCTTTGACGCCGGACCTGATGTTCGATACTGCGAAGGCACCGGCGGCGTTCAGCTCAATGGTACGACCTCCGGCGGAGTCGCCGGATACACCTGGAACTGGAGCTGCGACAGAGGCGCTCTTTGTGGCCTAAGTAGTAACATCGTCGAAGACCCGTTGGTGAATCCAACCGGAGTCGGCCCTGATACCATCACCTTCAATGGCTATGCGGTGGATGCGCGCGGCTGTAAGTCAAATGTACAACCTGTCCAGGTGATTATTGATCAAAAACGCCTAACAGATGCCGGACCCGATATTCAACTATGTGAAGGTGGGCCTGGCACCAATATAACGGGCGGAATGCATGCCAATAACCGCGCTCCGGGACCTTTTACCTGGGAATGGAAAGATGATAATGGAAATACGCCACCAGCTGGCATGACCAATTATCAGCAGCCGGTTGTATATGCCCGCCCGACACAAACGACGATTTATACTTTGATCGCAGTTGATCAAAGTACAGGATGTACATCTGAGGCTACCACAGTAGACCCGCGTTCCACCGTGACTGTGCGCGTCTTGCCCAGACCAGTGGCTGATGCCGGACCTGATACAGTCGTGTGTTTTGGAGATCGAATGATGCTTCGAGGGGCAGCTTCCCAAGGTCAGGGAAACTATAGCTACCAGTGGTCGCCCGATAATCCGCTCGTCGGATTTATGAATGATCCTACATTGGCAGAGCCTACAATTGGTCCATCCCAAACTATAACCTATTCGCTTGTTGTCTCTTCTTCAGGTTGTACTTCTACCTCCGATGAAGTAGAAGTCATTGTTCAGGCTATTCCGACAGTTACAGCTGGAACTGATAAAGTATTGTGTGCTGGAGATTCCGTTCAGTTGGATGGGAATGGTGATCGTGGTGGATATCGCTACGAATGGACTCCTATCACTGGTCTGAGTGATCCTAATATCCCCAATCCGATGGCGAGCCCTTTCTCTGACCAACGCTACAAATTGAAAATAATCTCAGCGTATGGCTGTGGCTCAGAATTGGACAGTATGGACCTGACAGTGAATGCAAAGCCTGTCGTGGAGATATTGACGCCGGATACGGTCATCTGTGAGGGCGAAGTTGTCCGTCTGGCAGGTCGGCATAGTTATCTGGGCTTTCCTTCACCTGGTGCCAATGTGATCTACGAGTGGACTCCTGGCGCTGCTATACAGGGCGATAATACTGCCCCTGTAGCGATTGCCCGGCCGACGAAGACGACGGAGTTTTTGCTAACTACAAGCCTCGGCGCTTGCAGCACGACCGAAAGCATCATGATAGACGTTTTGCCGGGCATCGAAGTTGAGCTTATGGCATCCGATACGGTGATTTGTTCGGGTGAGGCGCTTCGCCTTCAGGCGAGCGGTGGGCTCGGTAATGCACGCTTTACTTGGTCGCCAGCCTTAGGCATAGCAGAACCAAATGCTGCCAATACCTTGGCGGAGCCGACTGCGTCTACTCGCTATCGCGTAACGATGGCTGAGGGAGCATGCAAAGCTTCTGAAGAGGTATTTATCAAAGTAAACCAAACACCGATAGCCGATTACTTCTCTTCTGAAACGGAAGGTTGTATCGGACTGGAAGTATCATTTATGCAGCAAGCTCAATATGGTATTTCCTATGTTTGGGACTTTGGTGATGGAAGTGATATGAGCAATCTGGAAGACCCTGTTCATCGCTTTGAACTGCCAGGTAGCTATCCCGTCACCTTGCGCGCTATTGGAGAAGGTGGTTGTGAAAATTCGATTACAAAAACGAATATCAATATTTCGAAAGGTGCAAAGGCAGCTTTTGTATCATTCCCTACTACCTCCGATGAAATCTACCTGCCCAACGCTGAAGTTCAGTTTTTGGATGATTCTGAAAGAGCCAGTACCTACTTGTGGGACTTTGGTGATGGTCATGCTTCTACGGAAAAGGAGCCTATTCATGTGTACCAAAAAGCTGGAGAATACGAGGTGACGTTGACTGTTCAGGATACGTTGGGATGTATCTCTACCACTTCGCTTGGGCTATATAAAGTGTTGGAGCCAGGACTTACCATTCCCAATGTATTTACACCTAATGGCGACGGACGAAACGATCGCTTCCAGGTGTTGTATGAAGGAAATGAAAACTACCAGGTGGAAGTATTTGATCGCTGGGGAAAACATTATTTCACTTCAAGCAATCCAGATAATCATTGGCCAGGACTCACACCTAAGGGCGCTCAAGCATCTGAAGGGGTATATTTCTACACGGTAACCGTAGGCGGAAAAGCTTATACCGGAAATGTGACCCTTCTTCGGTAAGAAAGGACCGAAAACAACGACAGATAGGCGTGATAAGTGATTAGGCTGTTCGCTATTAGCTGTTGGCATTTAGCTTCAAGGCGATTATTCGCTTGTCTTTTTTAAGATGAAAAATTGAAGTTTTACGCTGGCCAAAAGCTAATAGCCAAACGCTAAAAGCAAACTCACGCCTTTTTTATATTTTTATATCATGTCTGAACCAATTATCAAACTCGTCAATATTCGCCGTACCTATAAAATGGGAACGGAGATCATCAATGCCCTTGATGGCGTCGATCTGGAAATATTCCCTAATCAATATGTGGCGATCATGGGACCATCTGGTTCAGGTAAGTCGACATTGATGAATATGCTGGGCTGTCTTGATACACCTTCTTCGGGAGAGTATCATCTAAATGGAACAGACGTGAGCAAAATGGGCGACAGCGAATTAGCCCTTACCCGTAACAAAGAAATTGGCTTTGTCTTTCAGACATTTAATCTGCTCGCGCGGAATTCCGCGGTGGAGAATGTCGCGATGCCATTGGTATATGCCGGATTGCGGAAGCAGGATCGGCTGGAGAAGGCGTCCCAGACGCTTGCAAGCGTAGGATTGGGAGATCGCCTGGATCACAAGCCTAATGAACTCTCAGGTGGTCAGCGACAGCGTGTCGCCGTAGCGCGCGCCCTGGTCAACGACCCTTCCATCATCCTTGCTGACGAACCTACCGGCAACCTTGACACAAAGACTTCCTACGAAATCATGGGGCTGTTTGAAGACCTACACGAACAAGGCAACACCATCATTATCGTTACCCACGAACCCGATATCGCTGAGTACGCTGAAACGATCATTCGCTTACGAGACGGTGTGATTGAAGTCGTCGAGCAAAATGATAACCGCAGGAAGGTGGAGCGGTAGGGCAAAGTCTTTCTGAGTACATGAGTGCAGATTACATGAGATCAGAAATTTGAGCTATTGCCTTGACCTCTAATATTTCTACTCTGCACCCTGATTTCATGTACTCACGCGTGGCTATTCCACATACCTTTTCACCAAACGCTTATACGCCGGATCTTCCAGTAAATCAGGAACGATTTCGCAAAGCTCAAGCTTGTCGCCGTCGTCCTGAACAAGGGCTTGTTCCAGCATATAGAAACAGGCTTCATCACGGCCGGCGGCATACAAGTAGGCCGAACAGCGATAGTATAAGCTTGGAATTCGCGGTTGAATGCTCATGCCAGCTTCAAGAAATTCGATGGCACTGTCGAGGCGGTCATCGCTTACGAGCAGACTTGCCCAGCCCAACCATATGTCTGGGTTTTTGTCATCGACGCGTAAGGCGTTTTGCATGTGCGAACCTGCCGCATGGCTGTTGCCAAGCTTGTATTCACATATCGCAATATCGAGGTAGGTTTCGGCATGCTCTTCTTCAAGCTTAACGGCTTTTTCGTAGGCATGAATAGCTTCCACATATTGTTCGCGCTGCGCAAAGCAACGGCCCAAGCCTAGCCAGGCTTCAGCATGATGCGGATCAGCCGAAGCCGCAAAATGAAAATGACGGGCCGCATCAGCATACATCTCCATCTGCTCATACGAGACGGCGGTGTGGAAATGTACATGCGGTTCGACATGCTTTTTGTTCAATACTTCCAGGAGCACAGGTAATGCCTCTTTATATTGATGAAGCGCCATTAAGCACAATGCTTTTCGATAATAAGCTTCTGCAAAGTCGTCGTCGATTACTAAAGCGTATTCAAATGCTTCGAGGGCTTCGTCGTATTGCTCTTGCCTGGCATGGAGTCCTCCTAGTTCGTACCAAATGGCTGCGCTGAAAGGATGCTTCTCCAGGTGTTGTGTGAAAAGCGCAATGCTCTCTTCTACTTCACCTTGTGATTCCAGCAGGGCTGCAAGTTCCAATATTGCTGGACTATAATCAGGATTCAGCGTGAGCGCTTCTTTATAGTACTTGATGCTTTTGGGGAGATTGCCCTGGATTTGGGAAATGTCACCCATCTGAACGAGGACCTCTTCCGGAAATTCTGCGGCGCCTCGGAGTTCCTCTAATTCTGCGGATGCTTCATCAAAGAATCCGTTTCGGGTCAGGGCTTCCGCGTGCACAAGCTGGTGCGCCATCTCTCCAGGAGCGTTGGCGATCGCTTCGCGTGCAAAGTCAAGCGCAGCTTCATTATGGCCATTTTCAAGTGCCAATAGCGCAGACCAATGCGACACCAAGCCTGAACCAGGATATAGATCACGCGTCAGTTGAAGCAGGTTGTCGGCTTGCTTTAGTTTTCCTTCAAATAAATAATAATGGAACAATGATTCGGCATCGAGCAGGTCAATGAAGACGGAATCCATAGATTCCAGGCTGGCCTCAATCTTGCGAGCCAGTTGCTTCATGTTTTTTCTGTTCTGGGGACTTCCCCCGAATGCGTCATTCATTGTATAATCAAAGGTATATAATTGAATGGAAGTTTCTACTTTTTCTTCCAGTTTACAAACATCACTCCCAATAATACCAGCCCAATGTAAAGCCATTGCATGGGTTCCAGTTTGTCGCTGAGTAGCCAGGGCGAAAGCATGGATACTAGCATCGGCTGAAGGTATATATACACGCCAACCTGAGAGGAAGGAACACGCTTGAGTGCCCAGCCATTAAAGGTATATGCAATGATGGTCGTAAATAAAATGATATAGCCTACGCCAAGAAGGATGTCAAACGGCAGTGCGGTCCAATTTGTTTCTAAAACAGCGGGGCCTGCAATGGGCAGAACGAGTAAGCTTCCCACCAGAAAGAGCGCTGCAAAGAGCTGCATCGGTGGATACTTTTTTACCAAAGGCTTTACCAGTACCAAATAGAACGCATAGCTCGTCGCATTAATGAAAATCATCATATCTCCGACGACACTATCGTTACCAAAGGCAAGCTTTTTTCCAAACAAACTCAACAACAATGCCCCACAAAAAGCAACAAGCATCCCCAGTGATCTCAAAAATGTCAGCCGTTCGACACGCATAATCGCAGCGATGAGTAAGACCAGAACAGGTGTTAAGGTCATGATGACGCCAGCGTTTACAGGATTCGTTTTTGACATTCCCCAGATAAAAAATAGCTGATTCATACAAACACCAAATAAGCCACATGCGATAAGGCGAAGCCAGTCCTTACGCTCAAAACGCCATTTTCCCCAGGTAATAATCGCGAAAAACAGCAGGCCACTGCCTATTCTGACACCTAGTAGCGCAAAAGGTGGCACAGCTTTAAGCACCCCTTTCATGATATAATAATTGAGCGCGTAGACGATGGCGACCGTGAGCATCGCAAGGTGCGCCATCAAGAGGCCTGAGTCTTTGGGGGATTGTGAAGTAGAGTTCGTCAAAACGGCGCAAAGATACACCCTGAGCTTTACTTGTAAATGCTAAGAGTTGTGAGTTTGGAGTTCAATCATCACAAGCTGTTTTTTTATTTGGGTTGCTAACCTCTGTCAGCGCTATAAGCATTGTGGTGAGGCGCTGACAGAGGTACTGCAACCGTCGTGACAATGTTTAATAGTTCCGCTAACTTTTCATGGATAAAGTCGTTATAAGCCCTAACTTTGCACGCGAAAGCGTAATCAACTAACACAAAATTTATTCAATCATATGTATCCTGAACATATCGTAGCTCCAATGCGTGCCGAACTCGTGGACGCAGGCTTCAACGACCTTTCTACTCCTGCTGAAGTAGATACAGCTATTCAGGCGAGCGGTACTACCCTCGTAGTCGTTAATTCAGTTTGTGGTTGTGCTGCAGGCGCAGCTCGCCCAGGTGTCGTTGCCTCAATTACAGAGAGCGACAAAACGCCAGACAATAAAGTAACCGTATTTGCTGGTGTAGCTGGCGATGCGACCAAAAAAGCTCGTGAGTATATGCTTCCATATCCTCCATCATCACCAAGCATTGCTTTGTTTAAAGATGGCAATTTGGTACACATCATCGAGCGCCATCATATCGAAGGTCGCCCTGCTGCGCTTATTGCGGCTAATTTGAAGGCTGCCTTTAATGAGCATTGCTAAGACGGCTTCTGGCTTTTAGCTACTTGCTTCTGGTCAGGTCAGCATAAATATTTAAAAACCCCGGTTTTGCAATCGCAAAACCGGGGTTTTATGTTTTTAAAGGCATTAATCCCTTCGACTTCGCTCAGGGAACGAATTTACGCTTCGCTCAAGGCGTAAATAATAGTGGCGGTGACGGTGACTGAGCGTAGTCGAAGCCACGGTGGGTAGAGTAGCTGATCGGAGCCAAAAGCCAACGACTAAAAGCCAAATTAGTTTTTCTGCTTAATCACGCCATCAACGGTGTTGATCATCTCCTGATTCTGAGCATAAATTTCCTCATTGGCTTTGATCGCCTCTTCATTAGCAAGAATACGTGAAAGGTTTTGCTCGATCAACAGCTCATAATATTCCATGCGCTTTTTATTTGCCTGGATGAGCTTTTTGTTTTGAGCTACGGCGATTTTGTCAAATTTGATCAAACGTTCATTCTTTCCTTCCAATGTCTCAACCTGCTCCTGCAACTCCTGGTTCTTGAGTGCATAGGCTTCCATCTGGTTGGAGAGCTTGTCATTTTCAGTTTTGAGGTCTTTGATTTTTTGGGTCAAATCTCCGTTCTCTTCATCGATTGCTTCATTTTGGCTAACAAGCTCGGCCATAAAGCTCATGAGCTGAGCTTTTTCCTGAGAGAGAATTTTACTCGCAGAAATAGACTTTGGAGTGAGTTCTTGTGCCCAGGCCATAGAGGCCATCGTGATAAGCAAAATGCTTAGGATACTGATGCGGATGGTTTTCATGTGTTGCTTTCTTGTTGTGTTCTGGTTTTTTGAAAATGAAAAAGCTTTCTTTTTCAGCTAATTCAACGAGATGAACTATTGGGTATTTGATTTTTGATCAAATATGTTGCTAAATTTATAGAGATATTACTCCACCGAAACAAAGTACGATGCCACATAACCACACTGTTACCCCTAAGGTGATTGACCAGCTAAAAACACCACTCGCAATGTTTTATGCATGGGAAAAAAGCCGTCCCAATGTTCGTTATATGAGCCAGCCTTTCGATGGGAACTGGATGCATTTTACATGGGCAGAAGCAGGACAAGAAGTGCGGAGGCTAGCAACCTGGATAAAGTCACAAGGCTACGAGCCAGGGAGTCGTATTGCGTTGGTGTCAAAAAACTGCGCACACTGGATACTTACAGACCTTGCTATTCAAATGGCAGGTATGGTTTCTGTACCAATTTATCCGAATGTGAATGCAGAGACCGTGAAGTATGTCCTCGAGCATAGCGAAGCTAAAATGCTATTTGTAGGTAAGCTCGATCAGCCCAACTGGGATGTTATGGTAAAAGGAGTTCCAGAGGACTTCCCTTGCATGACCTTTCCATATTATGGACAGCAGGGCTATCCTAACTGGGATAAAGTGTTGGCCGATGTAGCCCCAATGAAGGAAAGCCCTGAAGGCTCCCTGGATGATGTCTTGTCTATTATCTATACTTCAGGAACTACCGGCACGCCTAAGGGAGTAGTGCTGAAGGCGGTGTCTCCCGTTTTTGCGATTCACTACGCCAAAGACATTTTTGGGATGGATGAAAACGAGCGTTTTTTCTCCTATTTGCCGCTTTCGCATATCGCAGAGCGCATGCTTATCGAAATGGGCTCACTCGTAACAGGTGGTACGATTCACTTTGCTGAGTCGCTCGACACCTTTGTACAAAATCTTGCAACTTGTAGCCCGACGACCTTCCTCGCCGTGCCACGGATATGGACCAAGTTCCGTACGGGAATTTTGGCAAAACTCCCTCCCAAGCGCTTGAATCTACTGCTTTCACTTCCTATTGTGGGTGGAGCTATTCGAAAGAAGATCAAAACGAATCTCGGTTTGAAGGATGCGCGTGTGAGCCTTTCGGGCGCAGCGCCTATTCCTACATCACTGCTGAAGTGGTATAAAAAGATC
>JBGCFB010000060.1:0-46961 GCA_045106685.1 Bacteroidia bacterium
CGCACTTCGGCTCGCGCCGGTGAGGTTTACTGGGCCTCAGGCGATTATGAAGTAGGGGCTTGTCTTAGATAAAAAATTACTTTTCATAGTGCAATAGTCAGTTTTAGGCTGACCTTTTGACTATGAAAGCAATACACACTCGAATGCAAAAAAGAAGTAATACTAATCCATATTCAGAGTTTCTATTTTAGGCATAGACACATCTCCAATCACCGTTCTACAATTTCCAATCTGCAATCCATAGAAGTGGATTGCAGATTGGAGAATAGTGATTCTAGATTTTTGAAATGTTTTCCATAATAGGATTTTTCATGATGGATTGGTATAGCTAGGGACCAAAGCAATTTCAGAAGTAAACTTGGAAACCGCGAAAACGAAAGCCCTGATAGATCAATTATCAGAGCTTTTGCTATTTAGCCTTTCCCATTGTAAAAAGCTTGCTTTGCTTCACTGGATATAAAGGTACCTGATGCTATGAATGTTTATGCATCCTTATCATAAGGGTTTCGCCTTATACAATACCTACTGTTTGCCGTTTTACGTAGCAGTTCTACAGTTTCTGCAGCTTCGCATTTGGAGGACTGGAAATTGATGTTAAAAGTTAAAATTGTCATATAAATATGATTTAATTGGGGTGGGAGCCCAGCAACGTGCGAGGCTTTGTCAGGTTATACGAAAAGCCTAATCGCACCAGATATATATAATGTGAACTAAACATCCAACCAAAAGCAAAAACCCTTTGTGTGATACTAAAAGTCTTTTTACCCAAATTGCCTCACATTCTATTTGTCAATAAACGATTTAAGAATCTTCCTAAATTAAATTTGTTGGCTTATTCTAAAAGCGGCATTTAAGAAAATTGATGCCATAACTTTTCTACAAAAAGAACAGCACATTCCCCATAAACAACTCCCCACTCCGCCAAAAGCCGCGAAAGATAGGCGAATCAGTCATGTAGACGATCTTACCATCGCCTATCGACTCAACTCCAATCGCTAACGAATTACGTAACCTTTCCTTTGCAATATCGCCCGTAAGGCCACTCATATGCGCCTGCGAGCCGAGGACTCCAACGTTTGCTCCAGAACCATCTTCCAATAAAAGCGGCAAAGGATGATTATTATTTTTAATCATATACAACGCCTTTTCATATCCAAAACCCAGAACGTGCTCGTTGTCCAGGCTAATTTTATAAATACTTCCTGCGATGCGATTAGAGAACGCCATCCTACGATTGTCTATCTTATCCTCAGGATGCTTCTCACGTTGGTTTTTCTGGTATTTAATGGCAGCAGCAAGCGCAGTTTTGGCAAGTGAAAAGGTCGCAGTAGCTCCCTCAAAAGCCATGACATTTCCACCATTTCCAACAAAACTCATCAACTGCTTGCGATAGCTTGTAAAATTCCCATCGGGAAGTATTATCAAGTCATACTTGGTAAGCCAGGCTGATTCCAACTGGTCCTTTTCCAAAATAGTGACAGGATAATGCAAGCGCTGCTCAAAGAAGTACCACAACTCGCCCACGGCGGTTGCGCGTGTACCGTTACCTGCAATCAAGGCTATCTTTGGCATCCTCACCTCCTGCCAATTTTCAGAACCAAGATCACTTCCTCTCGCCATCTTTCCACCAGCGATCGACACAAGGCGCACCTCATGTTGCCTGGCAAGTGCTTCGAGACATGAAATGAATTCTCCTTTATTTTCTCCCACCAAAAATGCCAAAGTCCCGCGTGGATATTGCTGTTCACCAACGACGCATTCGCTGGTTGTATAGCGCGCTCTAAAGCCTTGCTGAAGCGCTTCTGCCAAAAAATGAACATGACTCGCGTCATTCCATGGCACCAAAAAAGCATATGTTCTTTTGGAAGCAGATACTGTGCTGTCTTTTAACATTGAGCCTGTCCCCGCCTCCAAAAGATTGGTCAGGGCATAGGATTTTAAGCCATACACATATGGAAGTGCCCAGGCTGTGAGATCATATGTAATAGAATCTTCGAGGTACGCTTCTGGCTCAAACAGCACCTTGACCATGCGGCCCTGAGGTTGTGCAGTTGTAACGATAAGATCCCCTTTGGCTATTTTAAAACTGGTAAGGCTACGGCTGTCATAATCTTGTCCTTCAAGGCGGCGAGGACCATACCCTTCCTGAGCAAACGAATAGCGAATAAGCTGCTTATCCAGCAAGTGCGTCAATGCACGAATTGCCTCTGGCTTTTCAGCAGCCTTGACAACAAAGCTTCGATAAGGCCCTGGAGGATAATCAAGGGGCTTTCTAAAGTAATCGATCTGTTTTTGCAAAAGAGATTCGCGCTGTAAATATGCTATCTCAATAGTAGAAAAGCCCGTCACGAGATGATGAGCGATACGTTCTGCGAGAAACAGCGTGTCTCCGCCACCGCGATGAATGCAAACACCTGCTTTTCCTGAGCCGCCTTGTTCGTATGTGAAACCGATCGCTCCGCTAAACATGGGCCAGGTATCGCCATAGCTTGGATAAAATAAGTCGTACACTTCTCCCGTGAAAAAGCGCCAGTTTTTTTCGTTGAAATATCCGGCATGCTGCTCACCGACCATCTCCTGAAAGCTACGCTGCCAAGGCGTAATGACTTCGTGATAAGGCTTTGCTGCTGGAGCAAAAAAGTAGGACGAGTTATGCCCCATTTCATGAAAGTCGGCGTGAATGTGCGGCATCCACTGCCTGAATAAGGCAAGGCGCTGCTGTGACTCCTGCTGAGTCTGCCAGCACCAATCCCGGTTCGGGTCAAACAAGTAGTGATTAAATCTTCCCGTAGGCCAGGGCTCACGATGCTCCCAGGCATCAGGATTGGCGTTACCAAAGGGCGCGGCGCGCTGACGGTACTGGCTCACGTATCGTTCGCGGCCATCAGGGTTCAGACATGGGTCGAGTATGACGATTACCTTATCGAGCCAAAGAGCGGTATCGCCACCCGCAGAGGCGAGGCTATGTAAAGTCGAAAGTGCGGCTTCTGTACAGGCGGCTTCGTTGCCATGGACATTATAACTGAGCCATACGATTGGTCGAGCTGGTGTGCTGGGATCGCCTTCGACTAGGCCCACACGTGCCAAATGGCTTTCTCGCATCTCTTCGAGCGACTTGAGGTTTTCTTCTGAAGAAATCACTGTCACAACAAGGTCACGACCTTCGTAGGTCTTTCCGTATGTGAACAAGTCGACCTTGGGCGAAGCCTGTGCAACATGCCGTACATAGTTTATCACTTCATGGTGATAGGCAAAGCGGTCACCTGGCGTGTAGCCAAGATATGCCTCAGGCGATTGTAGTTTTTGAGCCTGGAGTTTTTCCCCGGCAAAAAACAAAAGAACACATATCAATAAACAATAAGGGAGGAAGCGATTCATATAATCTTGGCTATTTGCTTTTTTTATAAAAAAAGCGCTTTAAATTCTTAAGGTTCCAGCTAAAAGCCAACCGCTAATAGCCAAAAGCCTAACTACTCTTTCTTAAACCAACCATCGTCCTCTTTGCGAGGCGTGAGGTCCTTTTCTTTTTGGAGGTTTTCCGCAAAAACATACGTCGCTTGCTCTACACTTATGTGAACTCCCAAGACCGGATCAGAACGCACGCTACAAATAAAGGTCGATGATCCTATCGGAAAATTGAACTCCTGCCCCAGTCCGTATGTATTAAAATTTTTAGTGAAGTTTTTTTCAAAAAGCTTTCGATAACGCGCGTATGTAGGGTTTCCAAAATAAATCATCCTCATCATAGACAACGTTTCCTGGATGTAAAAATTTTCGGATTGCTGTACTGCATTGGCCTTAATCCGCATCCGGATGCTAATGTGATGACGCTTACAACCAAACTGCGAAATAATGATTGCCCTGTGCACATCAAGGCGTGCTTTTTCTGCCAGTAATCGCTTATCCCATTCATGATCTGTAAAGAAGGGATTCAGCGTAGCAATGATCGGTGTCAGGGTGGCTTTTTTCACATTACATTCTCTCTGTGAAAAGGCCCATAGGCTACTCAGTAAAACACTCGTCAGAATTATCAGTCGTTTCATATGCAACTCAAAGGTAGATAAGGCATGTCAATAAAGTAAATCGTGCTTTTTGAGAAAGTTTTTCATTTTAGTAAAGATGGAAAAAATCCCATTGCTACCTACATTTGCAGAATGAATGTACTGCTACTCGGCGGCGGCGGCCGTGAACATGCGCTAGCCTGGAAAATGGCCCAATCTCCTAAGTTGAACCAGCTGTATATTGCGCCAGGTAATGCCGGTACAGCTCAGCATGGAACGAATATCTCGCTGGTTATCACTGATCCTCAGGCAGTTACGTCCTGGTCACAGGAGAACAATATCGATCTGGTGATCATAGGACCGGAAGCTCCGCTCGTTGCAGGTGTAGCCGATGTACTTCGTGAAGCTGGAATCGCGGCTATTGGTCCTGGGGCAGTCGGTGCCCAGTTGGAAGGAAGCAAAGACTTCTCCAAGCGATTTATGCAGCGCCATAATATTCCGACAGCAGGATATGCGACTTTTAATCAGAACCAGCTCGCCGAGGCTGTTCAATATGTCGAAGGCCATAGCCTTCCGGTAGTGGTCAAAGCCGATGGACTTGCCGCAGGTAAAGGTGTACTTATTTGCCAAACACACGAAGAAGCGGCCCACGCAGTCCGCGACATGCTCTCCGATGGCGCATTCGGTGACGCAGGCAGTACCGTAGTGATCGAAGAGTATCTCGACGGTATCGAAATTTCGATCTTCGTACTTTCTGATGGAGAGCATTACAAAATTTTACCTTCAGCCAAAGACTACAAACGAATCGGAGAAGGCGATACCGGTCTCAACACAGGTGGCATGGGTGCTGTTTCGCCTGTCCCGTTTGCTACAGGCGAATTTATGCAGGAGGTCGAGGAGACCATTGTTAAGCCGACTATGAATGGCCTGAAGGCTGACGACATTCCATATCAAGGCTTTATTTTTATTGGCTTGATGGTCGTCAATGACAAGCCTTATGTACTGGAGTATAATGCACGTCTGGGAGACCCAGAAACCGAGGTAGTAATGCCACGCATATCATCGGATTTGCTCGAAGCCTTTGCGGCAGTAAAAGATCAAAACCTGGACAAAGTTGACTTCAGCGTGCATAACAAGACCTGCACAACGGTCATGCTTGTGAGCGGTGGATACCCTGGGAGCTATGAGAAAGGCAAGCATATCTACAAATTAGAGGAAGTAGACGATGCCATTATTTTTCACGCTGGCACTACCATGAAAGATGAGTCCTTAGTAACAAATGGAGGACGCGTAATCGCAGTAAGCGCCTTGGGTGAAAGCATCGATCATGCTATACATATTTCGATGACAAATGCTGCCAGAATCGAATTTGAAGGAAAATTCTTCAGGACTGACATTGGCAAGGATTTGATGTAAAACATCGTAGAGGCGCAAAATTTTTGCGCCTCTACGATGCACTTTGAACTAATCTTACTTATTCCGTACGCTCCCGATTCCCATCGTTAATCGCACATACACGCCCTGAGGAGAAATAGGAACAGGGCCTGTAGGAGTAACATCGTCCAGCGACCACTGGCTTGCAGGCGCCACATAGTAGCCGATACTTCCCCCAAATTTCAGCCATTGCCCATCAGTACCACGCAACTCGTTGTAGGTATTGAGCGCAATGCCGGCATCGAGGATGATTCCGCTGGTGTTGAAGCGGTCGAAATCGTTGGTTCCGTCATTGCTCAGGCGAAGCTGTCCAAAACCACCTCCAGCACCTACATAAGGATAAAGTAGATAGGGATAATCTCCAGTCTTTTTTCCTAAGGCAGCATAACCCAATCGAAATGTCCCATAGTAATATTGAAGGATATTCAGGCGGAATAGATCAGCCCTGGCACCTGGATTCGAAATAGCGTAGATATAAGCATCTGCCTGCCAGACGAGATTACCATTGACGCCTTCGGCTCCAAAGCCGAAGGAGAAGAGGTTGTTTCGAAAAGTAGGATAACAAATGCTCCCGGTACACGAATCAGGATGTTGTAGCAAGGTATTAATCGGACTGATGTCAGGCCAGGAAACTCCCGCATTCACATGAAAAGTCGAGGCTTTGAAGTTTTGTCCAAACGCAAAACTTGATAAAAGCACAGAAATAATGAGCAGAATTCGCATAAGTTGAATAATTTTTAAAATGAAAAAAAGCACAAGAATGATGATTAAATATAGATAAAAAAGGACTAGCCGAGTCGTACAATATTTCCTTATTGGCTAGTTCACGCAAAACTTGTACTTTGGCGGGCCAAATTTACTTTTCAGCCACGCATGAACGTCCTCATATCACCCAACGCTTTTAAGGGAAATCTTAATGCTCAGCAGGTTGCCGAAGCCCTCTCCGAAGGTCTTCTTCGCGCCAATCCCAAACTGAAAGCAACCCTGCTCCCCATCGCTGATGGCGGAGAAGGAACAGTCGATATTCTGATCGATGCTACAGGAGGCACACGCGTGGAGGCAAAAACAACCAATGCTATTGGCGAACCTATCCGTGCGCACTATGGCATCATGCCTGATGGCAATACAGCCTTTCTTGAGCTTGCCGCGGCCTCAGGCCTGGGTCAACTCAGTTTGGAGCAACGTTCTCCAATGAAAGCATCAACCTATGGCACAGGTCTGCTCATCAAAGACGCCCTTGATAGAGGATGTCGCAGGATCGTGCTAGGACTTGGCGGAAGTGCTACTACCGATGTAGGAACCGGCATTTTGCGTGCATTAGGAATCAAATTCCTCAATGTTTCAGGATTTGAAGTAACAGATGGAGGCGGAGGCTTTGCCTTCCTTGAAACCATCGACATATCCCAGCTTGACCCGCGCGTAAAGGAGTGCGAATTTATTTTGCCCTGCGACGTACGAAATCCACTTCTGGGTACAGAAGGTAGCGCTGCTGTTTTTTCTCCTCAAAAAGGTGCCACTCCTGCTCAGGTAGAACAACTAGAGGAGAATATCACGCATTTTGTAAATCTCGTAAAAAAGACTGTTCAAAAGGACATCGGCGATATGCCACACGGTGGTGCAGCAGGTGGTACAGCTGCGGGAATTTTTGCATTTCTGAATGCACGCGTTACGAGCGGAATTGATTTCCTACTCGAGCAGATCGACTTTGACCAGAACCTGGAAAAAGCAGATATACTCATTACAGCCGAAGGTCGCCTCGATAGCCAAAGCCTTGAAGGAAAGGGCCCCTATGGCGTCGCTCGTCGTGCGGCGGCTCGCAACATTCCCGCGATCTGCGTAACAGGTGGTTTCGAAGTAGGCCTGGAGCATAAACTAGAGGATGTGTTTCATGCCATCTTTGCCATTCCAACCGAGCCTATGAGCCTCGAATCTGCTAAAGAAAATGCACACGAACTTGTCGCATTCACAGGCTGGCAAATCGGCAAAATGTTACTGCTCAAGTAATTAAATAGGCTTTGGGCGATTAGCGATTGGCTTTGGGCATGAGTGGGATTTTTTTTTACTAAAAAGCCTCTACATCAATATCCGTATTTTGTATATTAGGTGGCCAAATGGTTCTCCTCCTCTTTTCTAGGGTTTGTTAATATTCTAAACAATCACTTTCTAAAGTATGAAAGAATTTCTCAACCTGGAGGTTGCAGCGTCGCTGGGAGCGGCAGTTGCAGCGAGTGGCTACGCCCTGGATCAAACACTATACATGGACTCGGTCAAGCCAGACTATGAGGCCTTGGCCGTTAAGGCTCGTGCATTCCGCATCGCCGCAGGGTTCAAGGCGAGTCTGCCGGATGATTTCAAAACGGCTTTAGCGATTTTGATCAAAAGCCTGCCTGCTCCCTTTGAGACGGAAGATAATATCGCCAATAATGGCTTCCGTTTTTGGCCCATCGCCTCCTTTATTGAGGCTTATGGGCTTGAAGACCTTGAGGCTTCGCTTCAGGGCATGCATAGCGTCACGCAGCGCTTTTCGGCAGAATTTGCTATTCGTCCCTTTCTCCAGCGTTATCCGCATGAAGTGTTCGATCGTTTGCAAACATGGTCAACCGACGAATCGCTTCATGTGCGTCGTCTGGTGAGCGAAGGGACGCGCCCGCGCCTGCCGTGGGGCGCACGCCTGCCAGTTTATTTGGAAGCACCGACCGATATTATGTCGATCCTGAATGTATTGAGAAAAGACCCTGAGCTGTACGTCCGCCGTTCAGTAGCCAATCACCTCAACGACCTCACCAAGGATCATCCTGAACTCGTGTTGGATATTGTTGATGGCTGGAAAAAGGAAGGTGATGCCCATACGGATTGGGTGATCAAGCATGCGCTGCGGAGCCTTATCAAGGCAGGTAATCCGCGTGCGCTCAAACTGATGGGCTTTGAGCCTGCTGAAGTTGCCGTGAAGGAATTTACAGTGTCCCCACCAGAAATTGCTTTAGGAGACTCCGTAGATATGAATCTCAGCATTCAGAATAAAGACAAAAAAGAAGCTTCGTTTGCGGTGGATTTTGTCGTGCATTATATGAAATCAAATGGCAAAACAGCTCCCAAGGTTTTCAAATGGGCGGCACCCACATTGAAGGCAGGAGAGACCATTTCATTTACAAAAAAGCTCTTACTCGTACACCGCACCACGCGAAAATTATACCCTGGCGAGCATCGCATCGAAGTGCAGATCAATGGCGAGCGTTATGCTGAGCAGGGGTTTGTGCTGGGAGGGTTTTAATAAACAGAAAAACAGTATCTTGCCTAAAGGAGATTACAATTTTTATTATGTCTGGAACTATCTTAAAAAAACATCTATTAAGAATCGCCTCCCAAATTCATGAGGAGACTACGCTCGCTGAAGTATACGAACAGCTTGCCATGTTGGAAGATATTGAGCAATCAGAGCGTGATATTGAAACTGGAAAGGTTATTTCTAATGAAGAACTCAAGATAAGATTTCAATAGTTCCCCTCTCTCTACCCAGCCTTCTCATTCATCTTAAACCAGCCATAACTCACTACCAGAATCCCCAGGTAAACCGCAAGCAAAGTCGGATTGTATACCGACATCGCCACAAAGGCCACGGAGGCTATAACCAGTGCGACAATAGGCGCAGCAGGATAAAAAGGAACCTTGAAAGGTCGTTCCAAATCAGGCTCTTTTTTGCGAAGAACCAATATCGTCACCATCGACACGATATATAAAGTCAATGCGCCAAAACAGGCTATCGTGATGATTTCGGCTGTTTTTCCTGTAAAAAGGGCCACGATTCCGATTGCCGTATTGACGAGCAAGGCATTAGCGGGAGTCTGAAAACGTGGATGAACCTTGCCAAGCATCTTGGGAGCAAAGCCCACGCGACCAAACTCAAATGTAGAGCGACCCGCCGCGAGAATAATACCGTGGAAAGAGGCGATCAGCCCAAAAAGACCGATCGAAGTGACCAGGGTAAAGAGCAGATGATTTTCTCCGAATAATTTCCCTAAAGCAAGTGGCAAAGGAGAATCTGAAGCTGAACCGCTTGAATCATATACGACCGCTTCCCAACCCGCGACGCCCACCGCGCCACTAAACGTCAGCAGGCAAAGTACGACTAGCGTAAGAATCGCCGATCCAAAGCCGATCAAAATATTCCGCTGGGGATTGATGGTTTCTTCGGCGACATTGGCGACGCCTTCGATGGCAAGAAAAAACCAAATGGCAAATGGGATCGCAGCAAAAGCGCCCGACCAGCCATTGGGCAAGGCATTCTGTTGCATATTTTCCCAAGAAAAAGAAGGTAACGTAGCGCCAGCAAAAATAAGCAGTTCGATCACAGCGATCACCGTAATAATCAGCTCAAAAGAGGCTGCCGCTTTTACTCCATAAATATTGAGAAAAGTAAAAACGACATAGGCCACAATCGCAATGGCCAGCACCGGAATATCGGGTAAGAAAATATTGAGATAGGCTCCAATCGCAAAGGCAATAGCCGGTGGAGCAAAGAGAAATTCGATGTTTTGAGCCATTCCAGCCAGAAATCCCCACTCTTTCCCCAAGCCTCTCATCGCATAATCAAAAGCACCTCCAGCCTTTGGGATGGCGCATGCAAGTTCGGTATAGCTAAAGGTAAAGGCGAGATACATCACAATGATGAACCCTGTCGCGACCGCAAGTCCCAAGGTTCCGCCTTTCTCCAGGCCGAGGTTCCAGCCGAAGTACATGCCCGAGATGACATAGCCTACTCCCAGGCCCCAAAGCATGAGTGGGCCAAGAGTACGTTTTAGTTTGGGGGATTGCTCCATATTATAAAATAAGTTACTCCCACCATTGCCTGGTGACGCAGGAACTAAGTCTTAGATCCCTAATCACGATTCTCCAATTTCATTTCCAATCCATTTTTTACTTAAAAGCGGGATTTAGCAAGATGGATTGGAGATTAGTGAATGGAGAATAATGATTGCAGACTTAAGTCCTGAACCACTGGGCAATAGTGGGAGTAACAAAGCTAACATTATTACCAAGGGAGGAAAACCCTTATAAGACCTAGCCTTCTAGCTTCGCAAGAATCTCCTCTGCGCTGGCCTCTTTAGTAAAGGCAGCTACACGCTTTTTGTCTGCATCAAAAACGTACATACTCGGCACTTCGCTATAGCCAAAATATCCGTCGAAGTAGAAATTGGGATCGCGGAGTACGAACACATTTTCAAGCTTGGTGCTATCAAAATGGCGTGCTTTAAAGACTTTGGACTCTTCGCCATCAGGGTCAGTATTGGTCACAAATACGATATTGAAGTCCTTGAACTTGTCATCGGCCTTGCCGATAATGTCGGCCTGATCGGCACAATGGTCACACCAGGGATCAAAGTACACGACGATGGTAGGCTTTCCTTCTACAAGCTGAGCATATGTAAATGACTCGCCGTTAAGGTCCTCAAAACCAAATTTTGGAAGTGTCTTCTGGGCATAACCGGCAACTGAAAATCCGATTAGCAAACTGAAAAGTATAATAAGATTGCGCATGTTGTCTTTTGATGGCTGTTTTGAAAAATAGTAACAGAAATTGCTTAACGACAAAAATGCGTTTTTGTGTTTAAATTTTAAGAATAGCACATGAATTAAAAAGCCTGCATCGAACGCTAAATTGTCTAACTTCGCGGCGTGGCAAAAACGCGTATCGGTGAGTACAGTCGCATTGAGCGAATCTCGCGCCTTATCCAGGCGCCAAACGCACATATTACGCGACTGGTAAGCATGCTCCACCCCACCGAGCTGGCCCAGTTACTCGAGGATTGCGACGAAGAAATTCAGCAAAAAGTGGTGCGTCACCTGCCACGTGAATTGGTATCGCGCGCATTGGCGGAGATGGATGAGGAAACCAATCCTGGCGAACTGCTTTTGCGGCTTCACCCGCGCGCAGCGGCTGACCTTGTTCAGGAACTCGACCCCGATGACGCGACCGACCTACTCTCCCAAATCGACGAGCAGTATCGCGAACGGATTTTGCACCACATCCCGGACGAGGAAGAAGAAGTCATTAACCAACTTCTGACCTACGACGAGGAGTCTGCTGGTGGCCTGATGAACCCGGAGGCCGTGCAGGTTCGCACTTCGATGTCGATGCTGCAAGCGACACGCGCTGTCGTGGAGCAATCCGAAGAGGTTGAGGAGTTTTACTATATCTATGTCGTCGACGATGACGATGTACTGGTAGGCTATCTTACCTTTAAAAAGCTCTTTCGCACGCCTCGCAATGTCAAAGTTGAGGATGTGATGGTGAAGGATATCGAGTCTGTGGAAGTCGATACCGACCAGGAAGAAGTGGCGCGCAGGATGTCGCAGTTTAATCTTCCGACCTTACCGGTCGTGGATGCGGCAGGAAAGCTGCTCGGGCGTGTCACCTTTGATGATGTTATGGACGTCATGGAGGAAGAAAGCACGGAGGATATCCTGAGCTTTGCTGGCGTGAGCGATGACGCCGACCTGCGAGGTGGCTGGGCCAATTCTGTAAAAAGTAGAGTGCCCTGGCTGCTGATCAATCTTGCGACTGCTTCCACAGCGGCCTTTGTTATTTCGCGTTTTGAGGATACGCTTTCTCAAATTACGGCCCTGGCCTTTTTCATGCCAGTGATTGCTGGCGTAGCGGGAAATGGCGCTACCCAGACCCTTGCGGTTACACTCCGTCGTCTTTCCACGGATGGCATCCCGCCGAGTAAGGCTCTTGGCGTTATTCTAAAAGAAGTCACTGTAGGAACCATCAATGGCCTGATGATCGGCGCGATCGCGTCTATTGTCGCGATCTCCACCAATGCCGATCCACTCCTGGGACTAGTCGTCTTTCTTGCCCTTTTTGGCAACCTCGTGATCTCAGGCCTGGTAGGCTCATTCTTTCCGATTTTACTGGAAAGGCTGGGGATCGACCCTGCGGTGGCATCCAGTATTTTCATTACGGCCTTTACGGATATTCTGGGCTATACTTTGTTGTTTGGGCTGGGGACGATGATATTGTTGTAAGGGGGAAGGCTGGGATTTCGCGCATTCCGTCGCCGCTTCCCAGAAATCCCAGCCAGCCCAGAGCACGCTCCAGAAAATGTAAGTAAGCTTAAGTGAAAGTCTAAATTTAAAATCGACAAGCCTTAATTATTGATTAATACAAGCTTAGAGTCTGACTCAAATTTGAAAGGAAGAGGAATTGATTGAAAGAAGGTAGCAAGCACTTTCAGATAATCAATATTAGAAGACTCAAATATTACGTCAATATCATCTTTGGTGTATATATTAACTTCTTCAAATCTTAATCCGAAAAAGTTAAATACATGCTCAATTTCGTCCATGTTCAGATGTTTTCTATGTTGAGCATTTTCCTTGATTTGCGAAATATCCGGAGTTAAAGCAGGTGTCCTTTTTGAGTCGAGCAGAGGCAAGTGTTCTTTAAAAAACTCCTCGCTTCCAAGTCTAGTAACTACGTTTGTTTTTTTATCGAATAATAGTGGACCGTGGCCAACCAATGCATAAGTGTCATTCCCACCCGAGTCGTGAAACTCTTTGGAAACGTAAAACGCATATTGCCGATCGGCTACTTCAATAACCTTTGTTACAACAAAAGCAGGCCCAACTATTTCCTGAAAAAAATCGATATTCATTCTATTCTAGTTTCTTCTCAAACGCTGAGTCGGATTTCGGGTTATGTAGTAGGCTAGCGTGTAATCCGGCACAGAATCCTGTTGGCCGTAGGCCGGGATTACCCACTTTCCCTCGCACAGTCCAGAAATCCCGGCTAGCCCAGAGAAAGCAAAGAAGGCGGTGTAAAAGTGGATGATTTGAAACTTTAACAGTAATACTATTTTATAATAAGGCTACTTCAATTTCTGGATTGAGGTAGCCTTTATATATTTGGCTCCCGTAATATTGTTTTCTGATAATTTTGCATGCAAAATTTCTGAAATGTAGATTTTGTTATCATGATAAGGAAAAGCGATAAGATCATATGTATCAATGATGTTTTGATCCACAACTAGCAAGTCTGGTTCTATTGTGCCATTTTTACCATAAAGGTCTTTTTTAATCTTATAATCTTCAAATGATTCTAATGCTAAATCTTCTTCTCTAAAGCCAAATTCTGTTCTGTAGAATTTTGACTTTGAATAATGGATATGATTAATTAAATCAAGATCGGCAATGTGGAGCCAGTAATATTGTAAACTTTCACTTCCTACAAATACGTTTACGGGTAAGAATGCATGTTTTAATAAGTTGAATTTTGATATTAATTCACGTGTCTTCATATTTATTAATAGCCCATTCGCATTTATAGAGGCCTGAGAAATAATATCAGTTAAAATAGCACCTTCCTTTAGTTTGAATTCTAGGGTAAACTGTTCTTCTGGAATTTCATGAAAATTTAATAGATGCGTGAAGTTCTTAGAGATAGATTCAACTTGTGGGTATAGACTACCTATCGACTTGTCAGTCTTCGTCTTGATGATATACATATTCTTCTTTATTGTCTTAATTTATAAGTAAATATAGGCCAGTTTGCCCAAGCTATCGGGGACTTCAATAAGAAACTGGCTTGAATTCTGTGCTGGATTTCGGTATGTGGAGTAGGCTAGCGGGTAATCCAGCACAGAATCCTGTTGGCCGTAGGCCGGGATTACCCACTTTCCCTCGCACAGTCCAGAAATCCCGGCTAGCCCAGGGTTTTTTGTTTAATACCTTTTTGGGAAGTTCTCTAGACTTTGCGTTAGACTTTAAACTGGATAAATTTGGTAATTTAGATGGGGGACAAGTTCAATAGCAGGTCTTTAGACTCATAGCTGACTTTTAGACGTTATAATTAAGGCTGCTGTCGATGCTAATAATTCTGGTAAAGAGAAAGACTCGTCACCTACAGAGCCTCCAAGCGTAGAACCTTAAGATCATGAAAAAGATAGCTGCTCTTTTAAGTCGTGTTTTGCAACCTCTACTGATAGGTTTCTTTTGCTTCGCTCTATTTCAAGGATTGATTGTAATGTCTAAGCGCTCTGAAAATGTCAAGATAAGGCAGTTTAGAGAAAGAGGTTTTGTTACCACGGGATATATTTATCGAGAGTTTTATAATAAGGGGGGATACATTGAGTACAATTATTATGTTGATAAAGACAAATATTCAGGCAACTTATCAAAGGGGAAGCAGTTGTTAGAATTAGGTGTTGGTGACTCTATTAAGTTAGTTTTTAATCCTAGAAATAAAAACAAGACTTACCCGATTAATGGCCATGATGATACTGTCTTCTTTTTCCAGTTTTTTGATTAATACCAAGCTATCGGGGACTTCTATCAAGAAGCTGGCTTAGATTTCTGTGCAGTGGGGAAGGAAAGGTTGACTAGCATGCAATCCAAGCCATGCAGCAAACCTTTTGTACTACAAAACCATCGAAAAAGCTTGCGGCTTGGCAGCAAACAGCTTTTTGGTACGAGGCCACACTTCTCCAAACAAAGCACTCTCTCTATACGCGTCGAGGGCATGCTCATCAACCCAGTGACTGTAGGTATAACGAACGTTTGGGAACTTGGCGTCGCGGTATAATTGGAGGTGCGTACAGCCCTCAGCACCGCGAATACGCGTTTCAAACTGATCAAACATCGCATGAAACTCTTCAAGGGCATCTTCTCGAAATTCCATGCGGACAATGCGAACAATAGACATGTGAGGGTAGTTTTTAGATAAATTAGGCCAAAATCTACGTTAAAAATCAAACATTTAAGGCCTGCATTGGGTAAGATGCAAAATGTGGTATTTTGCCACTTCAATTAATATCATATTATCACGGTCGGTTGCACTACCTCTGTCAGCGCTTCACCACATTGCTTAAAGCGCTGACAGAGGTTAGCAACCCTAACAAAACCGCTCGTGATAATCACGTAATACACAATAAGGAAATGATGAAACATATCGTGTTGTTAGCCCTAACGATAACCTTGGGCTGTTCACTACTTGCACAAGATCGCGTCTGGCTTCTATTGACAGACAAAGGCCCCGATGAGGCAGTATTGGTACAAAACCCAGAGCAAGTATTAAGCCCTGTCATCATAGCAAAGCGTCAGGCAAAAGGCCTTTCGATCGATGCATCTGACTTACCGATGCACGGTGAATACCTCAGTCAAATTCGCCAGCAAGGCGTGAATATTCTGGGTACTTCCCGCTGGCTAAACGCTGTCGCGGTTGAAGGCTCTCCAGAACAACTGGCTTCGCTCAAGGAACTTTGTTTTGTCCAAAAAACAAGACCTGTCCGCACCTTGAAAGCCGCCAAATATACAAGTGGAGACACTGGCCCCAATCCGGCCCGCATACCCATGGCAGGCGAAGAAGACCTCCCGATGAAGTATGGAGATGCGACTTTGCAGAATACGATGCTGAATATACAAGCGCTTCACGCTCAAGGATTTACAGGTAAAGGCGTGCGTATCGCTCTCTTTGATGACGGCTTTGAAGCCGTGGATACACTTGATGTGTTCAAACATCTTTGGGATGAAAATCGTGTTGCAGCGATGTACGACTTTGTTGGAAACGACGATGACGTATTTAGCGGAGGGCATCACGGTACAGAAGTGATGTCTACGATCGGTGCCAATCTTCCAGGAGAAATGATCGGTATGGCACCGGATGCCACGTTCATCCTCTGCCGCACAGAAAACGGTCGCAGCGAGACTCGTCAGGAAGAATACAACTGGCTCGCAGCCGTGGAGTGGGCTGACTCTGTCGGCGTAGACATCATTCACACATCGCTTGGTTACAGCGAATTTGATGGCGGAGTAGGTGACTATACCTATGAGGACCTCGATGGTAACACCACCATCATTACACGTGCCGCCGACATGGCTGCAAGCAAAGGCATCATCGTGACGACAAGTGCTGGCAATGAAGGAAACGGCAGTTGGCACTATATTTCGGCACCATGTGATGGCGACAGTGTGCTCTGCATCGGCGCAATCAATAAGCGTTTGCGTCGCTCAAGCTTCTCTTCCTGGGGACCATCTTCTGATGGACAGGTCAAGCCAGACGTCGTAGCTCTGGGCTCACGTACTGCGGTTGCTTCACGTCGCAATTATATTAGCTCTTCGGATGGAACTTCGTTCTCAGGACCGCTGATGGGAGGATTTGTTGCCTGTCTGCGCCAGGCACACCCAAAGCGCGACCACATGGACATCATCAAAGCTGTCCAGATGAGTGGCGACCAATACAATGCGCCGGATGATGGCTTTGGATATGGAATCCCTGATGCTGGTTTTGCAGACTCACTGCTTTCGAATTTCAAGAAACTTGACAAGGCGAGAATCACTGGCCGCACAGGCGCAAGCCGCAATGTCGCGATTAAGAAGCCAGCCAAAAAGCAGGTTATCTTCACGAGCAATCCTCAGTCAAGCGTAAGCGTCGAAAAGAAGAAAATCATCGTTTCAACAGACGAAAACATCAGCACATTTAAGCTTATGCGTGGCGATCAGGAAGTTATTTTGAATGGAAAAAACATCAAGTCGTCGGAGAAATCAGTGGAGATAAAGAAAAAATATCTTATCCCCGGAGATGATTACTATCTTCATATTCAAACCGGTACCTACACCGAAAATATCAAGATTAATCTTTCATCGTGATCCAAAACATAACCAAAGCATTCGGTTCATACCCCGCCGCCCTTCGCATGATTTTCAAGCACGGGCTGTGGGGTTATTTATTAATTCCTGGACTTGTATGTCTGGTCGCTGGTGGTGCCATCTTTGGTGGTGCCTGGGCGATAAGCGGCAGCATGGGTGAATGGCTCGCCAACATATATCCGCAGGACTGGTGGGCACATGACTTTTTCGCAGGAGCCTTGGGCGCACTTTCCTGGATATCGTTCGGCTTGCTCGCAGCGCTTACGGTGATTTTGTTTAAATATATCGCCATGATCGTGACGGCGCCTTTTGTGGGACCTTTATCTGAAAAAATAGAGAGCCTTGCCACCGGCCAGGCTGGACCAAAATTCAGCCTCAAGGATATGGGAACCGATATTCTCCGCGCTGTCAGAATGAGTCTCCGAAACATTGTGAGGGAGATTCTCTGGACACTGGTCTTTTTCATCGTGCTTAATTTCATCCCACTCATAGGGACACTCCTGTATCCTATCGTTGCATTCCTGATTCAGGCATATTATGCTGGTTTTGGAAGTATGGATCCTGCGCTGGAGCGTCAGCGTTATGGTATCAAGCAGCGTGTAGCCTATGTGCGCAGCCACAAAGGCCTGGCAATTGGAAACGGGATTGTATTTGTGTTACTTATGTTTGTTCCTGTTTTGGGATGGTTTCTGGCTCCTACATTAGGGGCTGCCGCAGCTACTTTGGATGTTGTAAAAAATCGATAATACTATGAAACGCCTCGCTTTACTATTCGTCTCTTTATGTTTTGTTTTTGGAGGAATGTTTGGGCAATTAAGCTTGCTTCCGCAAGTCGGTCTCAACCTTACTCGCTATAATACCGATCCACCTCCCTTTGTTCAGACGGCACGAGTGGGACTGGACTTTGGGGGACAAGTACGTATTGGTGGCCAATTCTATGTTCAGCCTGGCATCGCATTTATGCGACAGCAAGTTGAACTGGAGGAAATCAGGTTTCCGCTACCTCCTATTCCGAACCGCGATCAAATCAACCAAAATAGCCTCATGCTCAATGCCCTTATAGGCTACAATCTTATTTATAGCGATGCTTTCTGTTTTCGTATAAACGCTGGCCCTACCGCAACTTGGGTGACAGCCGTTTCGACCAACAAGCTTAACCTGACTAAATCCAACTTCAACTCCATCCAATACGGCGCCCGAGCCGGTCTCGGAATTGATATCGCGGTATTCACCTTTGACCTCAACTACGACCACGGCCTCAATAATTCACTCATCGACACGGAATCCAAAGTCCGTATGCTGTCGGCGAATGTGGGACTGAAGTTTACGTTTGATTAGAGGAGGCTTTTATAACAAAATACGTCTTCCATCAAAGTCATCAAACCCCACTGGATCATAGCATCGATCAGGCAGTTCCATAAATTCATTTTCTTGAAAAAAGGCTAACGCCTGACTTTTTTCATCCGCATCATAAAACTCGCAATGCAAAACGCCATGCTTGCAGATGGAAAAGACTGCTTTCGCTTTTTCATATCCGATCATGAATTCAGGCAAACTAGCATTACATCGTGTGAGCCAGAATAGGTGAGCGATACGCTCCAGTATAAGCCTCAATTTACGCTTCACGCCTAAAATACGCCCATACCGCTCATTTCCATTTTGGCTCCGGCCTCATCCACACTCATGCGCTTTGGATAGCAAATAGGGTTTGCAATGCGCTGTTTGCATGCTCATTCTTTTTTCTAAACCTATTCAAAAACCAAAGCCATGAAACAATTATGTGTATTAATCTTGCTTATGCTGGCATTTGCATTCGGTGGATATAGCCAGTGTGCAACTGAGCTTCGCCTCACTGATATACTCCAACAAGAGCGCATCGATGGTGGCGTAAAAAGCGGCAAACTCACTCGTAGGGAAGGGCGCAAGCTCCAAACCAAGCTATTCAAGCTCCGCAAAAAGCGCATGCATTATATGGCCGACGGCAAGCTTTCACATCGTGAGCGCAGGCTGCTTGGACGTAAGCATCGTATCCTTGGTGCGTTGATTTACAAAGAGAAGCATGATGTACAGCGTGCGCGCTAGTACTAATCCTTGCTGTTTGATCCTTGATGCTCGATCCTAAAAGTCAAAAGAGCGAAGATCTAACAGCGAGAATCGAGCAGCGAAGACTTTTCCCACCGCCCGTACAGGGACGAATCTCTTACAGGACAGCATGCAAATAGGACCATTCGGGCTGAAAGGCCTTATCAAAGCGGCAGGAAGCTGCATTTTAGCAGTACCGCAAGCGTTTTTTAAACCTCATTCTTGGTTGTGCAAAGAAAACGCCTACTAACCTTGCCAAAGGTGAGGCTGCAAATTTTGCAGCCTCTTTTTTTTGCCTAAAATGACACTCGATACGTCAACAATGGAATACGTCCCAACTGAAAGCGCGTAATGACTTCTTCCTGCTGCACATCATAGAATCGATACGCTACATTCTGGCGATTGAGTACATTCTGGATATCGATTGAAAAAGTACGTGTGTAGTTAGCCTTGTGGACAGTATGGCTAATTCGGATATCGGCTCGCACGACAGCAGGAAGCTGATCCTGGAAAGCAAGCTCATCAAAATACACGGTACGGCCTTCAAGGCGTGAGCGAACATTGTCAATCGGCGTTTCGCGCTGGCCGCCCTGAGCAAAGATACGTGTATCGATTGCCCAGATGCCTTGATGATTTGCCCGCTTGCTGATAAACTCCTTACCGCCTGTCAAGGCAAGCGCATAGTTCCCATTGAAACGTGTATCGCGCTCCTGGCCATCGCCGCCTACATATGTAGACTGATAATAGGTTCCACTGAGGAGGAAGTAATAATCCTTATTAAGGTTTTTTTCAATACTCAATTCGACGCCTACATTTCTTCCGGTCCCCGTGTTAGCAAAGGTATCAGAAACGATTTCTTCTAATAAATTAAGCGCAGACACGGAACTACTCTGGCGATCAATAATCGGCACATCAAATAGCAACTGTGCATAAGGTTCTATCTTCAAACTCAGACTGGGGTTGTAGCGAAAGGTGTAGCTCAATACCGCATGGTGCGCCCGTGTAAAGCCGAGGTTGCGATTCACGTAACTCGTATCGTCACCCGTTGGTACGGGAGAGAAGTACAGCGATAATGGCTGCATCTGACTATGCATGCCATATGCGAGTCCTACGGCATGCTTGTCGCTGATCTGATACGCGGCACGTGCACGCGGCTCGATCACAAATGACTTATTCAGATCAAGTGCCATTGCATGTACTCCGGCTTCAAGGTCAAGGCGCTTGCCGAGACGCTTTCGCACACGTACGTAAGGCTGATAAAGCCAGGTAAAACCTGTAGCAGAGGTTCGTGGCAGCACGTTTGCAATTGTATCGTTGTCCAGCGGTGCCTGATACAAAGAGCTCAAGCCAAATCCTATGCGCGTGGCGTAGCCACCCAATTCTACACTTCCGCTTCCTCCAAGTTTGTGCACAAGCGAAGTTCTAATCGCCAATCGACTTTCGCGATACAAGTCGTCCTCCTTGAGCCTGCGTGTCACATCAAACCGGCTATCCAGCGTATCGATATACTGAGCCTGCCGAGTCGCTTCAGCCGCCGAAACGACAATGGTATTACGCCATACTGCGCGGGTTCCCAGGATCAGCTTATGCGTGAGACCTAATGCTCCCATGCGGTTTTCGTAGTCAATATCGTAACGGTCTTTTATTTCCTGGGCAAATTGAACTGAGTCTCCTCTAAAGCGATTGCTGCTTTTTCCTCCCATACCAAACAAGTTCACTTCTCCAAAAGCAGTATTGGGGAAAGTCGCATGAAAGGAAGCGTCCTGAAAGTTGATCATTTCATCACCAACATCCACACCGACTGCATCCAAAAGCCCCACCGTAGAGTAGCGGTAATTGCCTAACAAAGCAGCTTTCCCGCCGTTTCCTATAGGACCTTCGGCGGCGACATCAATTCCCAAAAGACCTAACTGCAACACATAGTTATCTTTTTCAGGATTGCCATCACGAAGACTGATGTCCATAACGCCGCCTAGCGCATCTCCTACCCGAGAGTCAAATGCTCCGGTCTGGAAGGTAGAGGTAGCCATCATTTGGGTGCTCAAAATATTGACTCCACCGCCTCGTAGAGTAGGCCGGTCGCTGGCGACACCTGCATTGGTGAGGTGATTGGGGTTGACGATTTCGACGCCTTCGAGTCTCCACTTGAGACCGTTGGGAGAATTTCCACGAACACTGATATTGTTTGCCTGATCATTGGCATTTACAACACCCGGATAGGACTGAGCGAGTCTCGCAGGATCAAAGTATGCAGCAGCATACCGGCGTGCTTCTTCAACCGTAAATGAACGGGTACTTATTCCGCTCAGTTGGCGAATTTTTTGCGTGGTGATGGTTACTGAATCGAGTACTGTCTCACCACTATCAGGTGCAGGAATCAGTTGACGCATGGTAAATTCCAAAGGAGGTAACTCTCCTCCGGCTACAAGAAAATCGGTTGCGACATAGGGCTCATAACCGTCACGCATAAGGCGTAAGGTCTTGCGCCCAAGCGGCACTTTCGAAACCGAAAAGACACCAGTCGTATCCGTATCACCTTTATAGCTTTTGGTACTGTCGGATAAATGAATGGACACCTCCCCTATCGGTCTTCCAGTGTCTTCATCACGTACAATTCCTTTGACTTCGCGTGTCAGCTCACCTGATTTTTTACGACTCTTGGCAGGCTTGTTAAAATTCCGTTCACGCACACTTTCCAGTGTTGAAGATTCTGAACGGGGGTTCCTGTCCCTTTCAGGCCTTTCAGGCTTTTCTATCTGAGCGAAGGCGTCAAGCCCCCATAGCATACATATCCCGAAGCTTAGTACAAGGATTATATTTCGTTTGTTCATGGCAATTTTATAACTCCGACAAAAGTACAAAGGGTTTTTATCTGTATGTATGAAAAAAAAATGCCCCCGGCGAACCGGGGGCATTAGCTTTGAGGAAGCTTTCTAAAAATGTCTATTTCTCTACTTTAAGGAAACGACCATGCTTGATGGCATCTTGTCCTTGCCTTAAGGTATAATAGTAAATTCCTTCGGTCAGATTACGAACGGGAATTTCCAGACGATTAGTCTCTTTGTCCATATCAGACTCAAAGATTGTACGACCTAGTTGATCTACAATCAACAAGTGGTATGTTCCTACTATTTCACCTAACAATTCTGCTTTGATATCGACTTCGTCAGATACCAAGCCAGGATAAAGGAAGAATGAAACAGCGGGATCATCTCCAGTAATTTTTACTGAAGCAATCGAAGAGAAGTGCGTTTGACCAGAAAGGTCAACCTGCATGACGCGATAGAAAAGCTCTGATGAAGGATAGTTTGCATCAAAGAATTCATAATCGTTAGCCTGGCTTGTTGTTCCAGCGCCATCTACTTGGCCAATATTCTCAAAGAGCTCACCATCAACCGAACGCTGCACTACAAAGTAGTCATTGTTAGTTTCAGTAGCAGTAGCCCAGTCGAGCTTAATACGAGAATCACTTTGCTTTTCAGCTGTGAAGTCAAGCCACTCTACTGGCAATGAGCCAAATGAAAGTGTAGATGCTCCATAGTCAAACCCGTATGAAAGTACCGTAGCTGTTGAGCTTTTGTAGATACCATTATCATAAGGAGTTGGAGGCGCGTCATCTTTCAAAAGATCAATCTGGGTAGGGTCGATTGTACTGGTAGGGTAATCGATCGTTACCTGAATGTATGGAGTGAAAGTAGTAGGAATCTCTACGTGAGTAAGCCCAAATAGAGGTGATCCAGGACTGAAGGCAAAGATGGACCCGTTGTTATCTGCTGTCAGGTTAAAAACGTTTCCGCTTTTAGAAGGAGTTCGTATGATATAAGAACTAGCAGCAGGATAAGAAACAGCGTCTAAAAGGCCTGCCGGAATGATTGCTGCAGAGATTGCAGGACTCGTTCCGAGATCACTTTGGTTAAACTGGAGAAATACACCAAGACTTCCATAGAATGTCCCAGCATTGTTTGCTCTCACATACACATCAAATTGTAGTTGAGCAGGAGTTCCGGCAATCGTAACGGGGTTACGAAGTTCCACTTCAACGGTGTCTTGAGCCTGGACAAGACCAAGGCTAAGAACAGCGAGGAGTGTGAGTATAAGTTTCTTCATCACTATAAAATTTCGGATGGATAAAGTAGGTTATGCAAAATAAGCAAAGTTTGTTCCAAAAAGCGAATCATGCTGCGACATATTATCATAGCGGTCGCAGCATGACTCTGTTATTGGTTATGGAAGCAGTGTAAACTTACCGTTGTTGTTAACCCACTGTCCGAATGGGTCCAAGGCATCAACCTGGCCATTCATATCGAGGTCAGCAGCGTCGTAGACACTAAATGTTCCGTTCCGTGTCGTCCAGAATAGGATGTCAGCAGCAGAAACCTGCGCATCACCATCTGCATCACCCGAGATCATCAATGCCTTACCTCCAGGAGAGGTCGTTGGGGCATCAAAGGTTACGACTGCTCCATTAAAGAAGTCTATAAGCGTAACATTATTATCAAGGCTAATCGATATCGCAGTACCCATTGGAATGTGGTTACGGTGCTTAACAACTATGTGATAACCATTATCAGTAAGGCTGCTAAATACCAATGGAAGATCTGTCACCGGATCAACGATGAATCCATCTCGACGCAATAGGCCTGCCTGCTGTCCCGCAAGTGTGCCGTACCCACCAGTAAGTATGGTATCGTACAACTGAACCAGTACCCAATCGACGATGTCGTCATCGGTATTAGCCTGAGCTGCTAGTCGGCTGGCAAGTACTGTCGCTCCCTGACCATAAGGGTCCGTGGTAGGTAACAAGCTTGCCTGACGCAAGAAGTCGTTCATGTACTCTGTCGTAGTATTGTAAGTACCCTCAAGGGCAACACGCACATTGACAGACACTCCTGTGGATGCAGGATCAAACAAGGTCTCATAAGCTGTGTCAGAAGAACAACCGTTTGCATCTGTACCAATCACCCAGTAGGTTCCGGCGTTCAGATTGAAGGCTGTGTCATTACTTGGCGCAGCATTACTCCATTCCCATGCAATCGGGTTTCCACTGATAGTTACAGCTTCGATTTCACCATCGCTACCGCCTACTGTACTAATTGCGACAATCTCTTGTGCAACAAGCTCAGGGCGCGCATTTACAGTAATTTCGATCGTGTCAGCAGATGCCATACACTGGTCAGTTATCGTCCAGATCAACTCGTGGACACCAGGCCCAAGGTCTGATAGATCAGCAAGAGAGTCCTGGTCATTCTGGCTAAAGGTTCCTGATGTATTCAGTGTCCATAGACCTGTCTGACCATTCTTAGCTGCTGTTGCGCGTAACGGAATTGTATCCCCTTCGCATATTGCTGTATCAGGAGTCATGATAACTGCAATGCCTGTCATAGGCGTCGGCTTCACTGTAACCTGTGTTGTACATGTTGCAATATTCAACGAAGCATCACTCACAGAAACAATTACACTTACAGGTGATCCAACATCTGCACATGTATAATTATTCGGGAAGACGAATCGCGAAATGTTTGCCGAGTCACTACAGTTATCTACTGTACCGTTCGTGATCGCTGCCATATCATCAGCATCCAAAGTGTAATTACCTGACTGGTCTAACAAGACTGTCAACGGGCTACACACTACAGCAGGTCGTGTAGAGTCAGCAACTGTAACATTGAACTGACAGAGGTTCTGGTTGTTAGCTACATCAGAAGCAACAATCGTAAGTCCAAATGTAGTCCCAGCAGTGTATTGAGTACCAATAACCGGAACCTGATTCAGGGTAACTCCGCCTCCACAGCCGTCTACAGCTGTAATGAGTGCACCGAAATCAGCTAATACATATTCACATGTGTTACCTAAGTATACGATTGTGTCATTCGGACAGTCTGTAATCGTTGGCCCTTGGTTATCCGCTAGAATAACATTGAAGGAACAAGTCGCCATATTGCCCTCAGTATCTGAAGAACTCATGGTGAGCAAGATTGGTCCGCCTCCACCAGTGACTGAGATCCCACTTGGAAGACTTTGTGTAATCGTGCGAGCACCGTCACAATTATCGAATGATGTTACTAGTGAAGTGTAGTCTGGCAAGATTGCCTGGCAACTTCCGTTAGCTGTCAATACTCGATCAGTAGGACAAGTCATAACAGGCCCTGTTGTATCCTGTACGGTCACATTGAACACACAGAATCGACTATTGTTAAAGTCATCTGTAACGACCAAAGTGACAGGCATTACGCCTTTGCCATACAATACACCCGGGAATGGTGCCTGATCAACATCAAGCAACGTGTCACAATTATCAGCTGCACTAAAGGTGCTTAGCGTATCAAATTTGATCGACTCCCAGAAGCAGAAATCATCTGCATATACAATCGTGTCATTAGGACATGAGATCGTCGGCAATACCGTGTCGCGTACCACAAGTGGAATGCTACATGAGTCAACGTTTCCGTGTCCGTCAGCAAAGTATACTGTTGCAGTATCAAGTCCAGTAAACAAAGCTCCAGCAACTGGGCTCTGTGTGATGGTCACACTCAAGGCACAGTTATCAAGTGCAGAGATCGTACTAAAATCAGACACGTTTGCATCACACATGCCATTGTTGATCACGTCGACAGTATCATTAGCAGGACATAAGAAGGTCGGAGGCAATGAATCTACCGCTGTTACTTTAACAATACAGGTAGAGTCAATATTTCCGCCCATATCTTCGACAAACAGTTTCACATTTACCATCGTGTTGTGTCCATTGAGCAAAATTCCTGCTATAGGACGCTGTGTAACAGTGGCAGAACCACATGCATCGACAGCACTCGCTTGTACCATTGTGGCCAAGTCAGGAGCAAATACATCACAGTTTTGGTCAACGTACACAATCGTATCAGAAGGACATGTGAATGATGGCAACGTTAGATCGACCACAGTCACGGTAAGTGTACAACTTGCTGAATTACCTGATGTATCTGTAGCAGTCATTGTAACGAGCTGAGAATTACCAATACCACCGATAAAGGTTCCTGAATCAGGGCTCTGAGTGATGTCGATATCAGCGAGTACGTTACAGTTATCTGTTACGCTTCCGATAATGATTGGACGATAATCGGCCAGCTTACCATTACAGTTAGCGTCCGCCGTCACCGTGTAGCCTACTGTTGGACATACAATGGTTGGAGGTGTGGTATCGCGCTTAATTACTTTGAAGCTACAGAACCCTTGATTTCCTGCAGTATCTACAGCAGTCAGGAGAACAGTAACAGTGTCAAGTGCACCAAATGGTGTTCCTGGCAGAGGTAGTTGCAGGATAGTCGCATTCTGGCTACAGTTATCGGCTACTGTTGCTGCGCTGGCGTAGTTTCCTACAAAAGCATCACAGTTAACATCCGTACCGGCGAAGGTGTCACTTGGACAGGTAATCACCGGCTTGGTAGTATCTGCAACAGTAAGGATAAATGTACATGAGTCAACATTTCCGGCGATGTCAGTAGCATATAGCTTTATCGTAGTATCACCTAGTGGCACCATCGCTCCAACAGCAGTAGCCTGTGTCATGGTTGGCTGATCACAGTTATCCATTACAACAGCGTGGAAGCCAAAGTCGATAATCGAATATTGACAACTCGCATCTGCAGGGACAGTAGTGTCTGCCTTACAGGTAATCGTCGGTGCAATATTATCCTCCAGTGTTATGGAGAATGAACAGGTGCTCGCATTTCCATCATTATCAGTAGCTGTCATGGTGACAGTCTGAGTTCCAGCACCTGAGATGGTAGCACCAGCAGCAGGAGACTGTGTAATGACTGGGAATGGCGTATTAGAACAGTTATCAGAAGCAACTACAATACTTGAATAGTCAGGAGCAAGTGCTTCACAATTACCGTCCAACATCAAGGTTGTATTTGTAGGAACATTACAGAGAATGTTAGGTGCGGTCGTATCAATGGTGGTTACATTGAATGTACACATACCCACATTACCAAATGTGTCACGCGCTGTTACTGTAATCGTAAAGGTGCTGATACCCAAAAGCTGGTTGCCAGGAGCAGGGCTTTGGAAGATGGTATCAAGCGGTGTACAGTTGTCAGTAGCAGAAGCGAGTCCTTGCACAATGTAGTTAGGCAATACAGCCTGACACAAGGCATCAGCAGGAATCTGCTGTGGCAATGGACAGGTTACATCCGGACCAGTATTGTCTTCAGAATAAATGCGGACGGTACAGGTGTCTGTATTTCCGAAATCATCCATCGCTACCAAATCAACATCAACAGAATCGCTGAAGCTGGCTCCTGCAGCAATCGACTGTGAAATAGTCACATCGTCATCGCAGTTATCAGTAGCAGTTACAGATGATAGGGCAAAGTCAGGAACGATTCCCTCACAGTTAGCGTCAGCATCTACAGTAGTATCACCCATGCAGGAAATAACCGGCGCTGTACTGTCTGCCGCGAAGGCAAAGAAGACACAGGTGTCAGTATTTCCAGAAGGATCTACAGCAACAACTTTTACTTCAATAGAATCTTCAAACGTAATCGGACCGCTCATAAAGCCACCGAAGATCGTAGTACCGATTCCGCGAATAGTCTTTCTATGGCTTACACCTGTTGAGGTGACAACTCCCGCAGTCGAAATTCTTACAAATCCTGGATTGGTAGCACCAAGTTCTGCAGCTAGAAACTCTCCACCACCAATATATGTCAGGGCAGAGGTTATTCCAGAGATCGCATAGCCAGAGAGGCTAATTGGAGTTTGTAAAAAGCTAGTTGTATCGATCTTTGAAAATGAAACTGTTGTGAGTCCACTAGCATAATAGATATGGCCATCAGCATTATTGAAACTGATAACATGACCTTGTGTACCACTACCAATAAGTGCAAGCGTGCTTACAGCTGCTGTCGCAGAATTGATCTCGTAAAGTGTTTCGGCCACTGTAGCACCGTTTCCGGTTACTCCGAATAGACGACCATTTGGATCAAAAGTAATACTAGAGAATCTATCACCAAGTCCACCAATATCAGTAAGCACACCAGATTTTGGATCAAGTGTCGCAAGTCTTGAACTAGGAGAACCAACGTTAACCGTTGCATATATCGCACCTGTCAATGGATGTGTAGCTAAGCTCGTAACTCCGTTAACCACAAAGCCTCCAAGTGTAACCTTCTGAGAATCTAGCAAAGCAAGCGTAGTACGATCCCAGATAAAGATGCTGTCGACATCAGGCACAGAGGTCACAATGACTGCTGTATCACCAAATGAATACATCTGATTGATCGAAGTGCTTCCACAGTTATCAGTCACACCCAATACTGTCGAGTAGTCTGGCAACTGGGCCACACAGCTTCCTGAAAGGGTAGCAACGGTGTCCTTGGCAGGACAGGCGATGACTGGGTTTATCGTATCAATTACGGCAACATTGAATGTGCAAGAAACTTGGTTTCCGCCTGCATCAGTTGCTGTAAGTACCACCTGCGTGACACTATTTGCACCAGCGATGATCGGGAAGCCAGGCATAGGAGCCTGATCGTAGATCAAGGTTGCGTTTCCACAGTTATCATCTGCTGTAATAAGGCCAGTATAGTCACCCAAGGTAGACTCACAGTTTACATCAGCATAGATCGTAGTATCATTGGCACATGCAGTAATAGTAGGTGGGCTGAGGTCGATCAAGGTAACGGTAAATGAACAGGCGACACTGTTTCCAGCATTATCTGTTGCAGTCAGTGTCACATTTTCAACCGCGTTCGCTCCAAGTAGAAGGACGCTGCCGCCTACTGGTGTTTGAGCCACACCTGCTACTCCACAATTATCAGAAGGAAGTGCCGAAGTCGTGTAGTCAGGTAACAAGAAGTTACACTGCGCATTCGCTGTCAGCGTTTGGTTACCAGGACATATGATCGTCGGTGGCGTATTATCTTCCAGCACGACCTCAAACGAACAGCTACTTGTGTTATTAGAAGTATCTGAAGCAGTAAGGGTAATCGTCTGGTTTGTATTTACAGTAATCCCTGCAGCAGGTGACTGAGTAACCGTTACAGGTCCACAGTTATCCATTGAGCCAAGTGCACTGTAGCTAGTCAACAAGTAATTACAATTTGCATCCACAGATACGGTATCATTCATAGGACACAACACCATAGGGCTTGTTGTATCAGATACTGTTACAAGGAATGAATCCTGGCCTACATTTCCTGCCGCATCAGTTGCTATAAGGAATACCTTAAAGGTGGTATCTCTGTAGAACTTGAGTCCAGCAGGCGGGAACTGTCCTTGTGCGAGGAAGAAGCCATCGCAGAAGTCATTGGCGAAGCCTAGTGGCGAGCCAGAAGCAGTCCAGTCTGGAAGTACAGCTTCACATCCTGCCTGACGGTAAATATTCTGATCGACAGGACCAGTCACTACAGGTGGGAATGTATCAATCGCTGTCACATCAAATGTACATGAAGCACTTTGCGAACCATCGTTTACTGTCATTGTAACAGTCGTTACATTTCCAGAAGCTCCAGCGCTTACAGCGATTGGGCTTTGAACAGGAACTAATGCACCTGCACAATTGTCGTTCGCAACGACTAATCCGCGGTAGTCAGGAATAAATGCAGAACACAGCACACTCAACCCTAGCGTAGTATCAGATGGACACGTGATAGTAGGAGGAGTCTGGTCTGCAACGGTAATGTCAAATGAACATACCGAAGACTGACCGTGGAAGTCCGTCGCAGTGATGTTAACCGTTTGGGTACCAAGTCCGGCCAGCGTACCTGGTGCAGGGCTTTGTACTACAGTAGGAGCACCATCACAGTTGTCCGTTACTACTACAGTAGGAACGAAGTTGATGATCACTGCCTGACAGTTTACATTCACATTTGAGAACTGGTTAGGAGGACACTGAGTGATTGTAGGAGGAGTATTATCCACTACATTCACATCGAATGTACACTCACCAATATTTCCGTTACCATCACTCGCATAAAGCGTAATGGTAGTAGTATCCTGAATAGTTATTCCGGAAGGAGGGAATTGAGCATTTGCAGTCAATCCCATATCACAGTTGTCAGTCACTGTTGCAAGCGCTGTATAATCAGCGATTGTTACACAGCTCGCGTTTGCGATTACATCCTGATCCAATGGACAAGTAAGTACTGGCTTCACAGTATCGACAGGTGCTACAGAACCAATATCGGTTAGCGTATCACGGCAACCACCTGCCTCAGCTACAATCTGGTAGCTAGTAGTAGCGAGTGGCATAGTGAAGCTAAATGTAAGATCAGTACCTGTACCAAGAATCGTATCGATAGGTGTTCCAGCAGGAAGCTCTTCGATAATATATGTTACGCCGGCAGTTGCTGACGAGACTGTAATCTCAGCATTAGTAGGCAATGGAGGACAGTATGCTGTGTCACTCACAGCAAGGCTAATATCCAATGCTGTCTGGAAGGCTACATCGACAGAGTCGATATTGGTACAAAGGTTTCCGTCAGTAACGGTCACATAGTAACGGCCTTCATTTGCTGCCGTAGCGCTAGCAATCGTATCATTCTGAAGTGAAGAGGTAAAGCTTGGAGGACCGGTCCATGACCAACTCGCAGCATCTCCACCATTTTCAAATAAGAAGATCGTATCACCTTTACACGCCAATGCAGAAGCAGTAGCATTTACATCGGGAGCATCATTTACATCAAAGTCGAGGCTCAATGTATCAGAAGAACATGAACCACCTACAGTATATGTGTCCAGACGGTATACCCAGTAAAGCGTATCGTTAGGGTCAGCAGAAGTCGCAGGAGATGGACCTGCCAATGGCGAGCTGCCAATAGAAGTTGCGGTACTCTTGCTGCTACCCTGGAGGTAGTTAAAGGACTGGCTCAACCAGTTAGCTGCGTTGCCCGTGCTACCAGAGATTTGAGCAAACAAATCAAGGGCGTCATTTTCACAGTATGTCAAATTAGGCTGTGTTACACTAATAGTAGTCTGTGGACGCACCCACGTTTTCACTTCAATACGGTTTACACTTTCACAACCCGTTACCGGATCTACCTGAGTAACCCAGTATGGGCCATTGCCACCACTACCTGAAACATTAGGAGTTGGCTCGGCAATAGGTGAACCACCTGTCTGAGTAGAATACCAGCGAATGGTATTTCCTGCAGCGTAAGTTGGGTTGGTACTGATAGGTCCTACGATAAAGCTGCTGTATGGAGCAGGGCTTCCTTCGTTGACACAATAACGCGTCTGGATAACTCCACAGTTAGGAGTATTACTTGCGCAGATATCTTGAGAAAGATCCGCAGGAATAGGTCCTACACGTACTGTGAGGATACCACCTTCGCCACGACAATCGCCAGCATCAAGTGCTGATCCGTTTGTTCCTGTTCCATTGTTGAATGGAATCAGTTCCATGGAGAAGTAACCCTCTACTGCAGGATTGATTAGTTGTAGCGAAGTAGTCAAACCACCATTTAGTACACCACCATTAAGCACATCTACTGGAGCTGTAATAAGTGTTGTTCCAAGTGGGTTATTGACATTCGAAGTATTTACAACACGAAGCTGCACCCAATCGTTCGCTCCAAGATTCACACCGTTTACACGGCTGATAGGAGAAAGTGTCAGGTTATTCGTTCCGTTACATACGATGACCGTATCACGGCGATCAGCTACAGTTGAAGAATCATTATCTGTGCTTACCGTTTCACCATTTACATCAATCGAAAGGAATGGGATAGGATTGATCGTCACATTGACGGTCATGATGTCACCAAAGCACTCATCATTATCAAAGTCCCCATCATCATTTTTATCATTAAATGGTGTCAGCTGAAGCGTAAGTGAACCAGCCAGACTGCTATCAATCAGATTGAGTCCAACAGGCGAAATCGCTGGCAACTGAGCATTAAATAGCGCGAGCTTTTCGTCAATGCTTAGTGGTAATGGCAAGCCAATGTTAACATTGGTACCAGTTACATATAGATCAACACCTACGTTTGCAATGCCTAGTGCATTTGTAATTGTAGAAAAGTCAATGCTATCCAAACGGTGACACACGCTCAGGTTAATAACCTCATTTCCGTCGAGTGCTTGGTTTGTTGTACCAATATTACTCAAGGTGTTGCCATTTACGGTCATGCTGACTTCAGGACGAGGCTCTACAGTGATAGAGAAGAAAAGCGTGTCAGCCTTACATTCTCCATTGTCATATGTATTATTAGGAGCGCCGTTTGGTCCGTCAGTAAAGGCGATGAAATAGCCTTCCAGCTTACCAGGAGTTCCAGCAGCTACCAACTCGAGGTCGATGCTTTGTGGTGTACCTAGCAAAGTAACCAATGGACTAAGTGGAGAAGTTATCCCAGCAGGAGCACTTCCGTCTACAGTCACATTCGTCACAGTTGTATACGCAACCGAGACAGCCGCAGAAGGCGAACTGTTATCCTGACTCAGATTTGAGAAGGTAACGTTGTTCTTGCCATTACAGACTGTAAGCGATACAGACTCGCTAGCGTCAGCCTGACCATTATTGTCAGTTGACAGCGTTTCGCTGTTAATGTCAATCGACATTTCCGGAGCAGGAATCACAGTAATTGTTACTGAAATAACCTCACCCGGACAATCACTTGCATCAAGGCCAGCCTGGTCTCCGCTTTCGAAGAAAGGCGTAATCAACATGCGATACTCACCTGTATCAGCAGTGTTCACCAAGCGAAGGTCGGTTACAGTAGGCACAAGCCCCTGGAAAACCGCCAACGGCTGTGAAACAATCGTTCCTTGCGGATCGCCTGTCACATTATCATTCACATCAATCTCGGTACGCAAATATGTATTCGGTGAATTTACAACCGAAGCAATACTTGAAAGCGTCAAATTATTATCAACATCACATACTGTAAATGAATAGGTGTTGTCGTTTGTACCAAGATCGTTATCAGCAGTAACGGTGGTGTTATTGACGATGATCGAAATCTCCGGTGACGACGTAACATTAAATGTTACCGTGTCAGTCTCTCCGACGCAGTCAAGCGCATCCAATCCGGCAGCATCACCCGACTCGCGGTAAGGTGTAATCGCCAGTTTGTACAAGCCAGGCATCATGGTATTGACCGCGGCCAGGTTTGTATTGATAGGGAGCGAAGCCGCTATATCATCGACATCCTGATCGTCGATGGTTCCCATCGCGCTACCTGTAGTATTTGTATTCATCAATACTTCGATCTTCACACGTGAGCTATCGGTGGTATTGATTTCTACTAAATTATCAAGTGTAATATTCGTGGCTCCACCTTTACAAAGGTCAAAGATGTATGCTACGGCGTTTCCTCCATCCTTAGGGTCGGAAGTAACAGTAGTTCCATTTACATCAATCGAAATTGCTGGAAGTGGATTTACATTAACAGTAACAAGAATAGGCTCTCCTCCACAGTCAAGTGCAGGGTCATAGTTACCAGGTCCTGAGAGTTCATTAAAAGGAATAACCCTTACCTGAATTTGGCCAGTCATGGTAGGATCTACCAATGAAAGCGTCTGAGCTGTAGTCGGGAAGTTTGCAAAAGGAATAACAAAATCGCCAGGGCTATTCACATTAGTACTGCTTATAACCTCAAATGACACCCAGGTATTAGGTGTAGCGATGATTTCTGTTTTGTTACTAAAGACTACATTATCAGCAGTATCGCACACATCGAATGTGTACACATTATCGACTGTCAACAGATCGTTGTCAGCTGTAATGGTATTGCCGTTCAGTTGAATCGATACTTCAGGAACAGGGTTTACGACAATCGTAGCAGTGTAAGGAGAACCCTCACACTCATTGTTGTTAAGCATTCCGTCCTCATTTTCATCATAAAAAGGTGTGATGACAAATGTAGCAGTCTGAGGCATCGTCAAGGAGCTATTCGCGAGGCGAAGCGCAAGTGGCTGATTCGCCCAAAGCGGAGTCGCATTAAAGCCAGTCATCGAACCTTCCACAACTAATGGAGTGCCAGTCAGAGCAGTAGCTCCTAAGAACAAGTCTGTACCAGTTGCTTCAAAACGCACACCCAATTTGGCAGCAGCAATAGTAGTCCCGTCCTGAGAGATTGCTGTAACAGTAACGTTACTTGGTCCATCACATACATTGATGTTCGCAGTAGGGTTTCCACTATCAAAGGTAACACCCGCGATGTCAAATGTGTATCCAGGAGTTGGACGCACTGTCACATCAACGGTATCTTTTCCACCAACACAATCATCCACAAGCGTCGAATCATCTGTTGTGTTTGTACCAAAATTATATGACGTAATGATATAGCGAACAACCGCGTTAGCACTACTTGTGTTAATTAATGTTGCGTCGTCAATCGCATCACCAGAACTACGCTTGCGCTGTACAGAGAATCCAGAAGCAGTTCCACTCAAGAGTGAACCTTCAACGATAGCTCCATCGCCAGGTGATACAGTAAATGTAGAAATCGGTATAGAACCAGAACAAACCACTTCTGTTTTGGCAGAAACGGTTACATCAGATTCAGGTAAAATGGTAATATTAAAACTAAGTGGATCACCTGTACACTCGCCTAGGTCAAGCGTAGCGCCGCCACCAGGAGTAGTCTCTATATAAGGTGTAAGGGTCGCACTAACTGTTTGGTTACTCGTGCTTGTCGTTGTAAAATTAATATTCGCAAAATTTACAGAACCGATTGGGTAGTGATACACTCCCGTTCCACCAGTTCCGAAAAAGTCGTTTGCATCAGTAAGGTCAACCTTCACCCACACGGCACCACTGCCGCTTGGCGTGATCGTGCCTACTGTAGCAGCAGAAGCCGAAGCAATCGTACCGTTACAAATCGTGGTTGTCAAAGAAGGACTTCCAGCGTTAAACACAATATTGGTAGGAGCAGAAATCGTGAACTGCATTTGAGGCGCAGGCTCGACGGTTACGGTCATCGTGAGAGGAGAACCAGCACACTCGCTACCATCTAACATAGCACCGCCACCAGGAGTAGTCTCAAAATAAGGTGTAGCGATATAGGTTATCGTCTGAGCAGAACCGCTCGTGTTCGTAATATCACCAGTGAATGTTGGGAAAGATGTAATCGGTCCAAAGTTGTCACCAGAAGGTAAGCCGCCTAGGCTACCTGTAATCGAAACACCCGCAGGCAATACCGGAACTTCAAGCTTTATCCAAAGTGGATTTGTGTTAGCATCCGTTGCAGTCGTAGTCGACTGATTTACCGTGATGGTCGCTCCGCCACATACAGTTGCTGCCGCAGTAGCATTCGCGGTGTAACTATCAAGCGGTGAAGTACCTGTTGTAAGCGTAGTAGGAGCCGCAATAGCAATACTCAACTGTGGTGCAGGATTGACAGGCACCGTGATGATGTACGCAGAGCCATCACAGTTTGCTGTGCTTGGCACAACTGTGTATTCAATATTCACTACCGAACTGGAAGCGTTGGATACTGTACCAGTAATGTTTCCCGTTCCGCTTTGCGTATCGGTCGAATCACTCGTAGTGGACCAAGTATAGCCTGTGATCGTACCAGAGGTGATTCCTATAACAGGATCAAGCGTGATACTGGATCCGGCACATACGCCGTCAGCAGTTTCGTCCATGGTTCCAGGAGCAGGGTCCGTATCTACGATAAAGCTACCATAGCCGACTTCGTCAGGGCATCCAGGAGTAGAGACCGTAACCTCTACAGATTTTTGCCCATCAAAAGTCCAGGCTCTAGTAACAACTGGACCAGTCATAGGCGTGAAGCCTGAACCAGCTGGACCACAGCCGAGAGCTCCGGCTACACCATTACATCCTGCCCATGAATAGGTATAGGCTCCATTATTAGGAGCTGCAGGTGTAACATCGGCCTCATGGATAAGTTCGCTATTAAGGCAAACTGTACCATCAGGCGTGGAATTTACAGACACTGCGCTTGGCGCAATGTTTACTTGTACTGTTGTAGAGACTAAGCCACCAGGAAGTGGGGCATCATCGGAACAGGCTAGGTCAGTTCGCTCTACCATTGTTACAGAAAATGTTGCCCCGTCATCGGCGGCAGTCATTGTAACAAAAATAGTTGCTTCACCTGAACCGTTCGTTGTGATACTGGTAGCCTGGCCATCAGGGCCTCCGCCGTCAGTATCAAAATCAATGTCGTACTGTGTCGAGGCATCAAGGCCAGACACAATAAACTCGGCGAGACCGCCGTCACAAATTATCGCATCTTGTGCTACCCCGCTGGGTGTACAGTCTTGCGCATGTAGGTTTGGAAGTCCGGCCAGCATCACTCCTGCAAAGAGGATTGCCGCAGTCCAATGAGGACTCCGGTTAGGCCGATTTTTCATAAAAAAGGATAAGGGTAACATTCGTTTCATATTGAGGTGAAACAGTTTGGGGCATTACACTGAAATGGCTGAAAAGAAAGAACAAGGAAATGGCACCTCGCCAAAAAGGGTACCTCCACTGGAGTAGTAATAAGCAAGTAAAACAAACGTGTAGGAATACGATCCATCACGGGACAAACTTTGTGCCATGAAATAGTTCGACGAGGTAAAATGTGTGAACAGGGGTGCAAAAGTAGATTTTTAGCCTATATGAACCAATCTCCCTTCTGAAATTTTTCTCAAAAGAAAACTCAGTGTGCCTCAAAATAAACATCACCATGTATAGTACTACTGTGCCAAACTTGTTTCCATCCGTGTAATTTTTACTTTCATTCGTAAAAAAAATCCCACCCAGACCAATCCTGCCAGCAGCTCATAATTGGCCATTTCTCCTATATTTATATGTATTTTTACTGAAAGCAATACCCCATCAGGCCAAGCATACATTACGATACATCAAGAGCTAAATAGTTACCTTATCTTTACCTCAATGAAACTCTATATCCTGGCCGGAGAAGACTCGGGAGACTTGCACGCCAGCAAGCTCATGGAGGCACTCCGTGGACTAGACAAAAGCTGGGAATTTCGAGGCATTGGCGGTGACAAAATGATCACTCAGGGACTGGATCATATTGCCCATATCAAAGACGTCAATTTTATGGGATTCTTTGAAGTGGTCCAGCATCTTGGTACGATTCGTCGCATGTTTCGCAAGGTCAAAGAAGACCTCTTGCAATGGAAACCCGATGCAATTCTGCTAGTAGATTACCCTGGGTTTAATCTTCGCATGGCTCCTTTTATAAAAGAAGAACTCGGCATACCAATCATCTACTACATCTCTCCACAACTCTGGGCCTGGAAAAAAGGAAGAGTAAAAACGATTCGGAAATATGTGGACAAGATGATGGTTATTCTGCCATTTGAAAAAGATTTTTATGCTGAAGAACATGTAGAGGCAGATTTTGTAGGACACCCGCTGCTCGACGTCATTCCGCCTTTGGGAGAACGCAATCCTGAGCCGGGACTGGTGGCACTTCTTCCTGGAAGTCGAAAGCAAGAAATACAGCGTATGCTCCCTGTTATGCTTAGCCTTCCAGCGCGATTTCCTGACCTCAATTTTATAGTTGCAGGTGCGCCAAGCCAAAGCCCTGAATTCTATCATTCGATCATTGGCGATGCGCGCGTTTCATTGGTACAAAACGACACATACGAGCTTCTAAAAAGAGCAGAAACAGCGGTAGTAACCTCAGGTACTGCGACACTGGAAGCGGGACTATTTGGCGTGCCCGAAGTGGTCGTATATAAAGCACATCCTATCTCTTACCTCATCGGCAAGCGCCTGATGCAGGTAGCACATATGAGCTTGGTAAATTTAATATTGGATCGCCGCGCGGTTCCAGAATTATTACAATCCCAGTTCAATCCTGATACTCTCGCCGAAACACTGGAAGATTTGCGGACAGCTGCCACTCAGAAAAAACTGGGGAAAGATTTTGTGTTGCTGCGAAAAAAACTGGGCGATGCAGGCGCTGCCGAGCGAGCAGCACATATTGTAAACAAGGCTATTTCACAATGATTTCTGCCGTCATTATCGCACGTGACGAAGCGAACAATATCGCTCGTTGTATTCAGTCTCTTCTTCCTGTAGCAGATGAAATTCTCGTCCTGGATACTGGCAGCAACGATAATACGCGCGCGATCGCCGAAGCCGCCGGGGCGGCGACGCATGCCGTAACCTGGCAAGGCTACGCTGCCACCAAAAACGAAGGATATACACGCGCACGCTATGATTATATATTGAGCCTTGACGCAGACGAAGCACTTTCTGAAACACTTCAAAAGGCTATTTTGAACCAAAAATCTTCATTACGAGGAGCTTATTCATTCAATAGGCTTACGTTTTATGGAGAAAAAGCTGTCAGACATTGTGGTTGGTATCCTGATGTCAAGGTGAGGCTTTTTCATACCAAAGAAGCGAAATGGGAAGGCGCTTTTGTACACGAAACCCTCATACTAAAAGAAGGTGTCGAAAAGACACACCTCAAGGGTGATTTGCTACATTACTCTATCAAGAATAAGCAAGATCACATAGCACGTGCAAAGCAGTACGCCCAGCTCGCAGGGCAGAAAATGCATGCTCAGGGCAAAAGGTATTCCTGGCTTAAAGCTCATGCTTCACCACTAGCCCGATTTATCCGCATGTATATGTTCAAGGGAGGCTTTCTCGACGGAGCTGTCGGTTGGAAAGTTTGTTGGATTTCTGCGAAAGCGGTGTACTGGCGCTATCAAGCATTGCGCGATAACGCTACTAGCATACACTAATTATCATTCGTCTTCATATAGACGACTTCTTTCGGATTGTACACAGGTCGCTGATATTGGAGTTGCATAGCGCGGTATTCCAGCAAGTCAGGGTCTTCAAGTATAAATCCTGCACTAAATCCTTTTTCACGAATGCGGAGCTTTAAGCCTGAACCAGCAAAAGGTGAACAAGGCAAAGGCGCATTCCAACACTGGTCGTTCATAACGGGTCCACGCAAGGTAAACTCACCTGTCAGCACCTGACTAGAGCCGTTGCTATCCTTATATGGTGCTGGAATAACCAGTGCCGCATCAGACTGACTTGTAATAGCTGGAAGGGCGGTCCGCACTCCCAACTGAAGTGGCCTTAAATAAAAGAGCGCTAATACAATTGCCACTCCGACAGGCACATAAGCACTGAATCGACTTTGAAGAAGGCGCCTGATGCCCACTACAAGAATGGTAAGATATAGTCCAATAGAGAATGTATACCCAAATCGAGGATCTGGTGCAGTAGTAAACCACACTGCTAATCCAGCAAGCAGGGTTCCAAGTACTGCTATATAACCCAGGTTGTCTTTCAAGTACTGTCGACCTCCTTTTATCAGGTGAAAAAATACATAACCAATCAACGTTGGAGTAACTGCGACCGTGAGTAGAAAGAGTATTTTTTGAAAAAAGCGCAGACGACTGATCCAAGCAGGAAACCAAACAGAAAACGGCTGATTCAGCACTTCTGTATAAGGTTCTAGCGGATTGATAGCAAACGCGCGAATATAACTCGACTCTTCCTGCGCCATGGCTACCGGCACTTTCCAGTCTACATTCAATAAGTCTATTTGATAGAAAGGAAAAAAGACATAACCTGATAAAATCACATTACGGGCTAGCCAGGGCAGGCTTACAAAAAGGCCTGCTACAATCAACATTTGATAATGAAGACGCTCACCTTTGCGAAGGGTGTGCATGAGTACGATTAATGGTAGAATAGCCAGCGGCGCGGCAGTGAGCTTTGCCGTAATCACATAGGCACTCAACATAAATATGAGAGCGGACTTGAGATCAAATTTGAACAAGGAATTATCCTCTGTCTTTTCAAGAAAAAGCACCATCACAATCCAGGCGCCATATATTACTGCGGCATCGGCAGAAGGTGCGGTAAGGAAGAACACAAAGTAGTGTGTAGGCAAAAGGAATAAGCTTCTGAAAACAACACTCAAGCGATGATCTCCTATAAAGAGGCGGCGCATGCCTTCGAGACCATAAGCAGCCACGACGATATGCAACAAACCATTGAGATCCATAAGACCTCCGTCTGGCAAATAGTGAAAACTGAATACTGCCTGGAGCACATGCCAATTTGAATTAAAGGCAAGCCGAGGGTGCAAATTGCCCAAGCCAGGCACAATCGCATACTCGTTCAGCCAGCGTACAAACTGGCGATAGTAGAGACCATCGTCATAATATGATGGAGCACCTACTGAAACCAACACTGCAAGTAGTACTGCTGCTGCAAAAAAGGCTTTTACAATCCAATGGCTACGTTTAACCTCTAATCGATAATAGGCGATTTTATCTAGAAGAACCTGCCTAAATTGCCAAATATGAGCTAAGGCTATAGCGAGTAATACAATCTGAAAAATGCCATTTATAGGAGCAAAGAAATACCAAATCGAAGCAAAACTCGTCAGCATCATCCAGCCTCCGATCACAATCAATGTTGGATGGTAAGGCTCAGCATTACGGGTAAGTCCTACACTTCGCAAGAAGGTAAGCAGCATGTGCCCAAAGGCAAATGACAGCAAAAATGAATATGTCCAAGTGAGGAGTAAAACGAGCATTTATTTAGGCAGTTCAAATTATTCAAACAAATATCTTGCCGGAGAAGTAATCTTCTACAGTGAATAATTCCTATTCCTATAATTTTTTGTGCAAATCCCTAAAAAGCGTCTTCCTTTACTTATCAGAAACGAGCTGTTCCCTGGCAGCGCGCTCCGCAAAGGTTTCCACCTGTGCCTGTTTTGAAGCAAACAGATTGTATTTTAAAATACAGTAAATCGCCCTAAAACCATCTTTCCAGCCTATCTTCTTACCTTCTTCAAAGGTGCGGCCATAGTATGAGATTCCCACTTCGTAAATACGAATGCGTGGAATCCGTGAGATCTTGGCAGTTACTTCTGGCTCGAATCCAAAACGATTTTCTTTGAGCGTTAAGCTCTGGACTACTTTGGTATCAAACAACTTATAACATGTTTCCATGTCCGTCAGGTTCAGGTTAGTGAACATGTTGGACAGAAAGGTAAGGAACTTGTTTCCTATTGAGTGCCAAAAGAATAAAATGCGGTGAGGGTTTCCACCCATAAAGCGAGAACCGTATACCACGTCTGCTTCTCCCTGTAAAACAGGCTTTAGCAACATGTTATATTCTTCAGGATCATACTCAAGGTCAGCATCCTGAATAATCGTATACTGTCCAGTTGCTTTGGCAATGCCAGTGTGCAAGGCTGCACCTTTACCCTTATTAACTTCATGCTTATAATACTGGATATTCAATTCAGGATTTGCATTGATATATGCATGAATTGCCTCTTCTGTATTATCCTTAGAGCAGTCGTTTACAATGATCACCTCCTTCTCAATATCGTTAAACAGCGTTACTGCCTTCACTTTATTTAAGATGCGATGAATCGTTTTCCCTTCATTATATGCAGGGATTACAATGGAAAGTTTATGTAAAATCATAGGTGAGGATTTATCTTCCTCTTCCTTTCCAATTTGTGTGCCACTTGACGATTTTTGCATGAGATTTATTTAAAGACCTCAAAAATACTGCTTTTACTGAAATTTTTGGCAAATGTAACCTATTAGTATGCCATGAACTTATCGATTTACCCAGAAGTACCTGTTTATTTTTTCTCAACATCTTCCAAACGCATAACCTTCTGATTAGTAGTAACCAAAAAGTCCTTCTTTGCTTTACCCATTTGAAAGAGTGCTTTGAACTGTCTCCAAACAAAAACGGGAACCTTAAGCATAGCTTTAAAAACCGATGCTGGCGCTCCACCTAATTTGAGGGCAAGCATAAAGTTGAGTCCAAAGATCACAACAGCAAGCACGAGTGCTACCGCTCCCCAGGCCCAGGGCGATGCTCCAAAGAACAACCAGCCAACCAGGTCTATTCCCCCTAAAATAATGGAGCCTGAAACGAGTAAAAACATTGGAGGATAGGCAGCATAAAGCCCTGACAGAAAGCGATTTACATCAAGTTTAGCCAAACCCTTGAGTGCAACTCCCAGTGCCTGAGGCAAGTGTCTAAAGTAGGCATGAAGCCAACGGGTACGCTGACGCTCAAGTTGTCCACCTTCACTGATTTTCTCATCGTAGAGACGCGCATCATGCGCACAACCAATCCGGTAACCTTGCCCTACGAGCTGATGCTGCAAGATTTTATCTTCAGCGGCGATCACACCATGCTTATCGATATCCATTTCTTCGGTATCGAGATAAGCCTTAAACAAATCCATGCGGACGGCTTGTCCGGAACCTGCAATATTGGTGGATGAACCCAAACGCCATGGGACGTAGCGGGTCGTGTAGTTATAATAATATTCGCCTGCAGCATCAATGCACGCAATCGTGCTGTCCAGGTTTTTTGCAACCCGAAGGCCCTGCACTGCTGGATATCCGCTCACGAGATAATCGTTTAGCCGCTTGAGGAAATGTGTGGGGGCGAGATTGTCAGGATCAAAAATGACCGCATGACTATGTGCTCGCTGGGTTTGCTCGACGCCATAACGCATGGAGCGCACTTTGGAATTGAGCGGAGCCGCTGGCTGGTGTACGGTCAGGTTCTCATGCGAAATAGGAAATTCGCCTTCACACTGATCACCTACCAGGTAGATATGAAAGTGAGGATACTGCTGTTTGAGCAACGACTCCACGAGTGGAACCGCGATATCCATGTTTTTGTAGGCTGTGATCACACAGGCGAAGTCTGCCTCCGGGGCGGCTTCAGGAATATGAGGCTCTTTTTTTAAGGATGAAAAAAAGACACCCAATGCATGAAACACTAACCAGAATACTGGAATAGCATGCAGAATAAGCCAAATGACGAGCAGGATTTTCATTTTATTTTTCTCTTCGCCCAATTTTACAAAAAACGCGCCACATTAACGGGTTTCAGGTTTCAGGTTTCAGGTTTCAGGTTTCAGGTTTCAGAAAACTGGCCTAACTTTAAACATGCAACTTTCAACTTGAAACCAAAAGCTTCCAACTACTTAGAGTTGATAATCACTACGAGGGTAATGCTTCAGGTTTTTTTCTTGCGAAAACCAACGTATCGTTTCTTCAAGTCCTTGTTCCAAATTGTATTGAGGAGCCCAGTCGGTAAGGTTTTTTACTTTTTTATTGGAACCAAAAAGTCGCATCACTTCACTACTAGATGGCCGCAAGCGCGCCTCATCGCGCGTGAGAATAGCCTGAGGATTGATCAGCTGAATAAGCTCCAGGGCTAGATTCTCAATCGAGATCTCAGCTTCTGAGGCGAGGTTTACTTCCTCTCCAATCGTTTTGTCTGAAGCAGCAATGGCGGAAAAACCGGCGACCGTATCTTTTACAAAAAGGAAATCACGCGTTGGACGCAAATCGCCCAACTTGATCGATGTTTCACCTTTCAGCAATTGCGTAATAATCGTGGGAATAACTGCGCGGGTAGACTGGCGAGGGCCATACGTATTGAATGGCCGGACGATGCTTACGGGTAACTCAAAAGAGCGATAAAAGCTCTCCGCCAATCGGTCTGCGCCGATTTTGGTAGCGCTGTAAGGCGACTGCCCTTGGTGCGGATGTTTCTCGTCGATAGGCACATACTGAGCAGTGCCATACACCTCCGAAGTAGAGGTAATCAATACGCGACTGAGGTTCGCATCCCTGGCAGCCTGAAGCACATTGAGTGTGCCTTTTATATTGGTATCGACATAGCTGTCGGGAGCGTGGTAGCTATATGGAATGGCGATAAGCGCCGCCAGATGATAGACTTGCTCGACTCCCTCCATGGCCTTGCGCACACTGTTGGGGTCGCGTACATCGCCAGCATAGACTTCGATCGCGTTTTGAGTTTCGACCGGCAGGCTATCCAACCACCCACGGCTCCCAAAGGAGTTGTAAAGGACAAAGGCACGAACTTTATGCCCGAGTTCCAGCAAATGCTCTACGAGGTGGCTGCCAATAAATCCGTCGGCTCCGGTTACTAGCACTTTCATCAGAATTCGATATGAGGGATGTCACGTTGAGCCTTTTCGTAATCTTCCGGTGTGCCGATGTCCAGCCAATAATCCTGAATAGCAAAATGCCCCACCGTATATTCCGTATCGATCAATTCACGCATCAAATCGGTCGCGTGATAGGCCTGCTCACTTGGCACGAGCGAAAGCAGCTGTCGCTTGATCAGGTAAATGCCTGCATTGGCGTAGTAGGTATAGGTCGGCTTTTCGGCGAAGCCGGTGATTTTATCGCCTTCTGTTTCCAGAATCGCATAGGGAACCGGCACCTCGTATGGAATGCTGGCGACCATCATGTCGGCCTCTTGGGCTAAAAAAGCAGCCATCATCGCACCGAGGTCTATATTGGTAAGCAGATCGGCGTTCATAACCAATACTACTTCTTCTTTGAAGTCGTCTATCTTGGCGATCGGACCGAATGTTCCCAAGGGAGAATCTTCTCGTATATAGCTGATTTTCAGCCCACTACTCTCTCCATTCCCAAATGCTTCCTCAAACTGATCTGCCAAATATCCAACTGATAAATGAACATGCTTCACGCCATATTTCGCCAAACGGTCAAATGTATGTGCGACAATAGGCTTGCCCGCCAGCGGCAAAAGCGGCTTGGGGACGGTGTCGGTGTGAGGCCGCAGGCGCGTACCGCGACCACCAGCAATCACTACTGCTTCAAGGGGAAGGATGGACTGTCTTGTATTCAGAGCTATTTTTTTGTTTGATCTAAGAGTGCGCAAACTTACGGTAAGTAACGGATATTTATCGTGTTGTGATGGATGGGGCTATTGAGAATAGCCATTAAACTCGACTATTTTTTCCCTGCCAGCTCAGCATACATATTGTTCAATGAGATACTGATGAGTTCCCAATTGAGGTGTTGACTAATAGCGCTTGCAGCATTCTGAGCATATTGCGCGTATTGTTCTTTATCTCGATAAAGAATAAGTACTTTTTCAGCAAAATCTTTTTCTTCCCTATCAGTAAAAACTAACCCACAGTCGTAATCACGAGCAATATTGGCCTGAGCATCACAATCACTTACTAATATGGGTCTACCAAATGCCATATATTGAAAAATCTTATTGGCATAAGTAGTATTATGATGAATATTTTGGTGTATAGGGCAAGTCCCGACTGCTGAGGCAGAAATATAAGAGGGGAAAGTACTCATGTTTTGCCATCCTTCAAAGTCAACAAAATCGCTCACACTCTCTTCTTGAGCTAGTTTTTTCAGAATAGCATCATCTTTACTTGTCCCCAAAATGACCAACTTTATTTCCGGTATGCAAGGAACTATATGCTTAAGCGCTTTTATCATTGTGCCAATACCTCGTCGTAGCCCCGTATCGCCAATGTACAATAAAACGAAGTGCTGCTTATAGCGACTAATAATTTCTTTATGGAGTGAGTATTCCGTGTAAAATTGTTTTCTTACAGTATTTGGGACTATTACAAACTTCGTTTTTCCTATCCCCAAAGCGTCAATATAATAGTCCCGCGCTTCTTTGGTTACCACGATGGTTTTCTGTGCCTGTCTTATCGCTTGGGCTTCTCGTTTTTTCCAGATTGAGGGATAGATTAATATTTTTCCCAAAAAAGATGTTACATGGGGATAGCTCTTCATGATTTCAGGTCGATTTTCATGAAGATCAAGGATCGTGGAAAGGCCTAGTTTTTTTGCCGCGTTGCCTGCGCCTTTTGCTATCGCCATATCATGTATATGGCATATTTCAGCTTTTGATTTCGTCAAAAAGTCTACTATAAGGGGCTGCAAAATCCAACGATAAACCGGAAAGGTATGAGCAAGACTCGCTAAGCTTCGAACGTGCTTAGGAACATGATAGCGATGTATATGTATCGTATGCAAGGTGATTTTTTCATACTTCTTTTTCCCAAACGCCAGACAAAAAAGATGAACTTCATGCCCCTCTTCGATAAGTGCTTTGCATTCGTTCTCCACTCTAGGGTCTGGCGGAAAGGTATTGTCGAGTATCATCCCTATGATCATGATAGAACTAGCTTTGGGGTTTAGGAATTATTTATCAAGTTTCGAAATTCCAGCTTAATCAACTACTAAGAATACGCCACAGGTTATTAATGAGCTTTTCCTGATTAAACTCTCGAAGGACATGCTTCCGCGCAGCCTTACCGATCTGGCCAGCTTTGTCAGGGTCTTCTATCAAAACTTCCATTGCATCGGCCATGCCTTGTATATCTCTTTCCTCTACCAATAAGCCAGTGATACCATCCAAGATCACTTCTGGTATTCCGGCGTGGCGCGTAGAAATAACCGGAAGCCCTAATAAACCTGCTTCAAGTATCGCAACTGGGGTTCCTTCTCGGTCGCCATTTGAAGCGATAACAGAATGCTGAATAAAGGCTCGAGCTCCTCTACTAATTGTCGTTATTTCATCAATGGTAAGTCTTCCATGAAATACAACTTGTTTTTCAAGACCCAACTCATGCACCAATGTCTTGATGGATGTTAGAAGCAAACCATTTCCGACGATACTGAGCCTTGCTTCTGGGTACTTTGCAACAACCTTTGCAAAGGCCTTTATAGAATAGGCATATCCCTTTTTTTCTACAAAACCAGCCACCGCGACAAAATGAGGAGGGTTTTGGGCTGGCAAAGCCTCAACCTCAGGCACATTATTAGGTCCGCATGGATTGTAATGCATGAGTGAACGGGAAATACCCTGGGCTTCCAGAAGATTCATCATGTCTTTGGAAACTCCTATAACGGCTTTTGCTTTTGTATTGAACTCATGGTAACGGTGACCGTATTTTTTCAACACCCAGTCAACAGTTCCGTCATATCCTAAAAAATATACAACAAGCGGTATACCCAGCTTTTGACAGGTATCCATAATATTTACCCCAA
>JBGCFB010000061.1:0-5841 GCA_045106685.1 Bacteroidia bacterium
CTCTGAAGCGCTGCTACCTTTGGCAGCAAGTTTTAAGAATTGGAAACACTTTTACTTAGCTGATAATCAATAAACTACAAAACTTGTCATAAGCAGCCGCGTAGCTGGCGAGAAATCTTGACTTTTAGTCCGAAATTCGACAAAGTCAAGATTCCTCCCGCTGGCCGGAATGACAAATTATTTTGATTGAAGTGCTTCTTTTAAGCACTGGTTATCTCTACAACTGAACCGAATAACTATTCCCGTTAACAGTAATGGTTGCGGCTCTATTTCCATTAAACACGATCGTACCACTAAAACTGAAAGAATTACCTCCTACGACATCGCCCGTTAGCGTAAAGGTTGTGCTGCCGCTATCGACGACTTCATCTTTTTTGTTGTATTTCAAATTCGTTGTAGTGATGATGAGCTTGCTGTTGAAAGCGTTGTTGTTGCGCACCTTCGACTCCTGGTAGCCGATGCGCTCGAATATACCATTGTAAACGAAATGGGTATCGATAGGCGTCAGGCCGGTGATCACGCCGGCGAAGCTGCCTTCATCTTCGCTGTACATCCGCGCCGAGCTATAGGTACCATCCATGCTATATGTGAGGTCGATTTGCTGAGGAATCATTCGGTTACACATCAGCTCCCAGCCCCATTCGTAGTCATAAGCAAATGTAATAGGACTTCCTTGAGCATGTATTTTGGTGGCAGTAGAATCAAAGCTTTGGCTACAGTTAGCCTCTGGCTGAGTGAGCGTCTCTTCGGCGATTTCGGAAGTCTCTTCTACCTGGCTTACCATTCCGTCGGAACTGTACACGATGGCACTTTCGACAATTTCGACAGCATCCTCTTCAGTCATTTCTTTATTGGTGACAGGCTCTTCTATACATGAGGTGAGTGTAAAGCAGATGGTGAGCATGAGAAGGCAGAGGATCGTGATTGGGGTTTTCATAGCGATTTGATTTTAGGATTAAATATTAGATTAAGTTTCATCAGCAAAGGAAATCGCCAGCTTTTGCCCCAGAAAAACTATTCAACCAACTGCTTCAATACTTCTATCAAGTGTATAATCCCCGTTTGTTGAAAATTGGATGCAGTACATTGAAAAAAGCCAGCACACTTTTTAATCTTTTTTACCTTGCCATTATCTATGATTCGCACAGGTTTACATACTATCATGTGGCTGGTCTACTTTGCTCTGGGAGTATTCTACAAATCAAATAGTCTTCCACTGGACCGCGCACTGCTCCATAGCCTGTTTACAGTAGGAGTATCGGCCGTTATCTTCTATACATATGCCTATTGGGGGATTGATCGTTTTTTTGAAAAAAAGCGCTATAGCCTTTTTGCCGCCTTTTCCTTGATTTTGTTCGTGGTGGCTTTTGTGTTTAGAAAAATGGTGGAAGTTCCCCTCTTTCCAGACTTTTTTGCCTTTCCGGGATTTGAAGATGGAAAACGAATTCCAGGCTACATATTCATTATCACCCTACTGTCGATGTTGATCAGTGGGATTATGCGCATGTTTGAAAATAGGCAAGCGCGAACACGGGTCATGCAGGAATTATTGAAAGAACAACATGTCGCTCAACTCCAGTTTTTAAAAGCTCAAATCAACCCGCATTTTTTATTCAATACCCTCAATAATATCTACGCGCTTGCAGTCACTGGCTCCGAAAAAACAGCCGACATGGTCCTGCTGCTGTCCGACCTGCTTCGCTATGTGATCTATGACGGCCAGGATGATGCTGTGAGCCTTCAGCAAGAGGTGAAGCATATCGGCAAGTTTATTGATTTGTACCAAATGAAAAGTGAAGCACCTTTGAATATCAGCTTCGAAAAGGTAGGAGAAATTGGAGCGCAAAAATTCGCGCCTATGTTGCTGATCCCACTTGTAGAAAATTGCTTTAAGCACAGCGATATCGAGACCAATCCCGATGGATTTATTTCCTTAAGCCTGGCAGTCGAAGGTCATGTACTTATATTCAAAACATCGAACTCGTTCAACCTCCACGATGGTCAAAAGGACGCCGTTGGCGGCGTAGGCCTTGCCAATATTCGACAACGCCTCAGTATGCACTACCCTGGTGAGCATACGTTAGCCATCGATGCTTCCAACAACATTTTTTCCACCTCCCTCAGCCTCCCTATTTCTCATGCATAGTTATAATGTCTTATTGGTTGATGATGAATTTCTAGCACTGACTTTATTAGAAGGTTTTGTCGCAAAAATTCCTGATTTGAATATTGTAGGCAAAGTAAAATCCCCTATCGAAGCGTCTGAAATTCTGCGCAGTCAGCAGGTCGACATGCTATTTCTGGATATCCAGATGCCCGTACTGAGCGGTATCAATCTGCTCAAAACGATCCCCAATAAGCCTGCGACTATTTTCACAACTGCTTACGCCGAACATGCCCTGGAGGCCTACGACCTCGATGTGGTCGATTATCTCCTTAAGCCTTTTTCCTTTGAGCGTTTTCTGCAATCTGTCAATAAAGCTAAGCAGCACATCGGTGCTCCTACGGTAGTTGCTCCCAACATAGATGCCGGAGGGGGCTTTCTCACATTCAAAGCAGATCATAAACTGGTTAAAATCTGGATCAAGGATATCCAGTATATCGAAGGTTTGCGTGAATATGTGCGGATTGTGTGTAAGGAGGAAAAGTATGTGGTTTTAGAAAGCCTCAAGCGACTGGAAGACACCTTGCCTGCCGCTCAATTTGTCCGTGTGCATAAATCATGGATCGTCAATACCGAGGCAGTAAAGTCTCTCGAAGGCAACATGCTTCACCTGACTGATCGAACAGTTCCGTTAAGTCGCGAGCGCAAAGCTGCCGTCGTTGCGACAATTTTTGGAAAGAAAGAATAGGTCCAATATTTCCAGCTTTTACCTATCTTTAATGCATGGAAATCGTTGCCAAAGGCTATTATGAGACCCCGCTGGGTTTGGTGCAAATAGAGGCAAGCTCCCGTGGGATTTACAGCCTATGTTTTGTAGAAGAGGCCGCTGATGAATTGGCCCCCGACAATCCTCATCTTATCCAATGTATGGAAGAGCTGGAGGAGTATTTCAATGGAGATCGATTACTCTTTAGTACCATGATCGATGTCGTGGGGACGCAGTTTCAGGAGCGCGTGTGGCGCGGCCTGCTGGATATCCCTTTTGGTAAGACGAATAGCTATCTACAAGTGGCAAAGGATATCGGTTCGCCCGATGCAGTACGCGCTGTGGGCAATGCCTGTAGCCGTAATCGCCTTTGGCTACTTGTTCCTTGTCACCGCGTATTGTCATCGGATGGCAAGCTGACTGGCTACGCCGGCGGCCTCAAGCGTAAGCGCTGGCTTATTCACCATGAGTATGGTGTGCTTCATGGCAAGCAGAAGAGCTTGTTTGAGGGTTTTGGACCGGGATAAAAATGAGAAGCCAGTTTTTGAAAATAATGCGAGAGTAGCAAGTATCGAGGATCAAGTATCAAAGGAAAAGGCGGTCAATATGATCATCAACTCGCTATTTGATACCCGCTGCTCGATACTCACGCGCGTTACTTCATGTATGCCTGCGCCTAATTACGCTGATCGCTTCCCCACATCAGACTATTGCGGAGATTATCGATGTATTTGGTGGGTGAGACACGCACCAATCGGGCCGGAAAGCTTGCTCGTTTTACGGCGATTTGGGTGCCGGATTTAACGCGCTCAGTACGCGTGTCCAGCGCCACAAGGGCTTCGCCCGAACGCGATTCGATTTTAAATGAAACCACCCAGTCGTCAGGAATAATGACGGGGCGCACCGTAAGCGAATGAGGAGCGACTGGCGTGATGACCAGCACATTTGACTTTGGGAAAATAATAGGACCTCCACAAGAAAGGCTGTAGGCCGTAGAGCCTGTCGGCGTCGCCACAATCAAACCATCGCCTCGGTACGAATTAAGAAACTCGCCATTCAGGTAAGCATGCACCGTGATCATCTCATTGGTGTTACTCTTATGTATGGTGATGTCGTTTATTCCAAAATTATGTTCACCAAAAAGGCTCGGTTCTACTTCTGATGCGACCTCGATAAGCGAACGCTCAGCAATTGTGTATGAATCGCTGAGGATTTCTTCTGTGGCCTTGACCACATCGTGTTTGGAGGTGCTGGCGAGATAGCCGAGGCGACCAAAGTTCACACCAATAATCGGCGTTTGCAGTGGTCCGATAAAACGCACTGCTTCCAGTACCGTACCATCGCCGCCGAGGCAGTAAACGAACTTGCAACTGTCAATTTCTTCACGCTGATCGAATACCGTATACGTATGCCCAGTGAGTAAGTCAGGATACGCCCGATTGAGCTGACGTTCATAATTTCGATAGAGCGAAAACTGAATGTTCCGCGCTTTTATGTGATCAAAGAAAGTCTGCAAAGACGCTCTGTCAGTGTTGTCTGTAATACGTCCAAAGATGGCAACCTTCATTTGATTGATACGCTTCCGTGAAAATAAAATCCTCCCTGCCCTAAATGGTTCCAGGCGTACTCTACGCGTAGCAAATTATCGTAAAAGCCGATGATATTCAAACCGAGCCCATAGCCAAGGAGCCAGCGATCCTTTAAATATCGGTCACGATTATTGAAACTATTATCCTCAATTCTTCCTCCATCCACAAAGGCTGAAAGGTATACTCCGAGTGGAAAGGTCTGAAACTCCTCTACTGGAATTTCAGAAAAACGGACAGTCTGTAATGGAAAAACCGCAAACTTGCCTTCAACTTTACTGATGTGGACATCGTCACCCGCAATCGCATAAGGCTCATAGCCGCGAATATTATAGCCAAGTCCTCTGAACTCATTGGTTTCGATGCCCATGAAATTCTTCTCTTGCCAGGGAACTCTTTTGCCAAAAGTAAAAACATGATGCGTACCAAAAGCAATGTTCCAGCGTTCGCCGATAGGAATATGATGAGCCCAGGTTGCTCCTATTCTACTGAATGTTGTAGTGCCAATATTACCTAATCCGGCCTGTCGAAATACGATTTGATATTTGTAGCCTTTTAGTGGAAAAGCGCGATAATCGCGTTGGTCGTTGGCATAGGCAAGACGAAGTGAAGGATAACGTTCCTGGCTGTTAGCATTGGTGATGAAGCCTGGGTTGTAAATATAGATGCTATCTGCGAAGCGCAGATGGGTGTAGTCCAGGCGGAGGCGTAATTGCTTTCGTGGTCCCCAGTTTTTGGCGAGGCCTATCTCCGCGCGGTGAGTGCGGCGCAGTGCTTCTGTATTCGCCTCGTTCCACTGCACGCGACCAGAGTCGGTGCCTGTGATGATCTCTGGTTCGTTGATGTAGCGCAGGCCTAGATTGAAGTCGATATTGGCTTTTGGGAAAATGGCTGGATAGGAATATTCGAGATAAAGACGCTGGGAGAAGCCTAATTGGCCAAGGACGCGCAGGCGCTCGTTGCGCCCCGTGAGATTTCGCCAGTCAATCGCTAGTCCGTAGACGAGCCTTTTTAGATTACCCTGCCGCAAAGCATCGTATGCGTTGCGTTCCTCCAGCCCGATCTCCGGAATGGGAATAATATACCAGCGTTCCTTGACGACGACATTGACGGCGAGGCCGTCGGCCAGCATTTCGACATCGAGATCTACTTCATTGAAAAGCCCCAGGTTAAAAAGGTTCTCACGATTTGTTGCGATTACATCAGAAAGGCCTTTTCGCTCTAGGGTGTCACCTACTCCAAAGGTCATGGTGCGGAGCATAACGGCAGCTTTCGTTTTCGTATTTCCTTTAAAATTAATAGCTCGAAAGACGGGTTCTTGCGCCAGCATGAAGCCGGAACATAAGCATGCCCAAAATAGGGCTAAGGTGGCTTTGCTATATTTG
>JBGCFB010000062.1:0-15081 GCA_045106685.1 Bacteroidia bacterium
ACTCAATGTTATGCTAGAGAACCTTTCTATTTTTCCTTTTGTCTAGTAGTACGGAAGAATATATAAATGAAGAAAAGGATGGTGCCTGGATCAGGTGGCGTCTTAATGGTCAAATAAGATCTAAATGGTACTATCGGAACGGAGAAGAGGTAGGAATCTGGGTTTGGTATTATGAAAATGGAGAAAAAGAAGCTGAAGGGGATTTTTCGTATTATCTCAAACCCGAAAGCATGGATTCCATCGTTCAGGACCTCAATGCACGAAACCGAGAAGAAGAAAAGAAAGAATTTAGTTCAATTACCACGATGGTATATTGGAAGCCTAGGCATGGTCTATGGAAGTTTTGGGATAAAAATGGCGTTTTGACTAAAGAATACTATAAGATGGGGGTATTGATTTCAAAGGAAGGTAGTGAATGATGCCTACTCCTAAGCACTTGTGGATTTCCTTTTAGGTGCTAAGCCGGATTTCGGGTTGTGGAGATGGTTAGCGTGTAATCCTTCTTTCCCCTCCCAATAGAAAGCAGATCAATTGGCTGGGATTACGCACATTCCAACTCGCTGTCCAGAAATCCCAGCCAGCCTAAAGGGGGCGGCTTTGACGTTTGCGCTATAAACCCTGAATCGGCGTCACACGAAGCGCTTTCAGCCCCTCTGCGCCTTGCAGGCGGTTCAGTTCCAGAAACTCAATTTCAGGATCTATCCAGCCTTTTTGAACAAAGAAGTTCAGGTATTCAACGTACTCCTGCTTGTCTTTTTCCTGCAAGAATACGATCGCAACTTTTCCGCTTAAGGTGAGTCGCTCATTGCTTCCTTTCACTGTAGCTTTGTCGATGCGTTTTTTCAAAATCTCATAACGAACATTGTATGCGCCGTCTACATCGAACTGCTTTTCATCTACTCTAAAGCGAATATTGAGCGTGTTATTATAAACAAAAATAAGCTGCGCCGTTTCAAGAAACATAGGCAAACTCTCACCAAAAGACTTCGTCTTGCTCGTTATCTTGATCATCATCTCCAACTGCCAAATGCGGAAGTTCTTGAGGTCAAATGCTGAAAACTGGCCGTTTTGAAGGAGCGATTGTCCCAGGTAAAGATTATACTCTACGCCATCTGTTTTATATTTTTCAAAAAAGTGAGGAAGTAAAGCCTGCATGCGATCGTCCTCCTGCTCGACAAAGTCGCCAATAGCGCGATTGAGCATGTTTACGCTTTGCTCGTACCGCTTCCGTTTATTATATACGATACCGAGTTCCGGGTCCAGCTTCTTGCGATAACGCGCAAGCGCAGGCTGTGGGTACTTCGAAGATTCCCCTGCCAACTCATCAATAAGTGGATGGATACTGTTAGTCAAAAAGTCAACGATCTCGGACTCATCACTTGATACAAAAGACGATTTGATCGATTCGATATACCTGTTCAGTTTTTGAGCTTCTAGTTCCAGCAAGAAGTGTCGTTCCTTCTTCAGCCATTGAGTGATAAGCGTTTTTGCAGCAAGCATATTCTCCAGAAGGTCTTCCTGGATGGCATCAATCCGAATGGTAGATGAGCCTACAATATCCGCTTGGCCATATAATGGATAAAGCTCATAGAATGCAATCGGTGCGATATGCCCATCGAAGTCAGGTTGGCTGGCCCTAAGTTCATGATCGAAAGCGACTTCTGTAAACTTCCAGGCTACGCTAGGATGAATCGCCGTGAATTGCTTTTGAATAAATGAAGTAGCTCTGTTTTGAATTTCGCGATTAAAGCGTTGGTTTCCCAGCTCGAAGAGGTATACCAATTCCTTAATTTTCAAAACCGTATGCATTGTCAAGGCTCCCGGGTCAGGACTCAGAAACTCGATTATCCCATCGACTTTACCTGGTTGCTCTCCCATTGCAGGCATCAAGATGATGCTTTTCGCATTGGATTGAGCAAATCCAGCCAAGTGTGCATTTAGACCATACGAAGCGCGTTCCAGGTTTGAAATAATAACGGGCTTGCCTGTGCGACAAACTTTCACATATGGATCTTCGGCATCTGCAGTTGATAGATGCTCAAACCAGTCAAAAGGGTCTTTATGCAGCACGCTCATGTTGCGTTCCGGCATATACCTTCCCGAATCAATATCCACATCAACAAAACCAACATCAAGGGTTACAAGGCCGAGATAACTCCTCAATAGTGAAGTTGAAACAGCCCGATAGGCTTCCGGATCGAGGTCTGTCTGGTCAAGTAAAAAACGGGTTTTTAACCTTGACACCACCTCTGTTTCAGTAATATCCTGCTTTCTGATAATATGGAAACCCGAAAATTTGAATGCATCAGCAGTGAAAGTACTTAACCAAACCTCAGGTTCTTCTATATTATTAAGTAGCTTCTCTATATGTGCATCACTGAGCTCCGGAATGGGCTTCAGGGCTTCTATCTGGACAAATCGACTATCCATATACATTTCAAAGAAACGCTCCAGGCCACTCTCCAAATGCACCATCGTCATCACATGGCGATATGGCACAGTAACCTCTACGCCATAAAAACGCTCTAATATTAAGAGGCCCGCTGCAATTATTTCTTTTGAGTTGGGTTTGTGGACAAAAGCTGCCGGCTCTATTTTTAGTACCCATTTAGATTCGTCAAAATACTCCTCAAACTGGGATGATCTAAAAATATTCTCCATCGAGAATGGCGGAGAGATAGCAATATGTTTTTCTTCGAAAAACAAAGAAGGAAAAACCCTCCTGAGCAGATTTTCTACAGCCTGCTTATCCTCTTTCCCGGGAAGATCAGCAATGGTGAGATGATGATTGCTGGGAGCATGCTTATTAAAAATTGAAATAGCCGGTGCGCAGTCGAATACATTCTCATATGGGAAGTCTCGTTGCTGCTTAAAGATTTCCAGCATTGCATTCAAGGGCAAGGTGCTTGGAAGTTGATCAAAGGAATTACCGTTTGAGGGTTCCTTTGTAATGACTTTTTGCTTGGATACCGTATCGATCATGATAAATAAGTATACACGATGATACGAAGATTGTTATCAAAAGATAAAAAAAGCGCCAATCATTTGATTGGCGCTTTTTTTATCTTTTTGAAAGTATAACTAGTGCTTACTTTACTGCATTCACTACAGCGGTGAAGGCTTCCGGGTGATTCATTGCCAGATCGGCAAGAACTTTACGGTCAAGCCCAATGCCTGCCTTGTGGACGGCCCCCATAAATACGGAGTAGCTCATGCCGTGCATACGTGCACCGGCGTTGATACGTGTGATCCAAAGACGGCGGAAAGTGCGCTTCTTTGCCTTACGGTCGCGATATGCGTATAGCCAACCCTTTTCGATTTGGTTCTTGGCGACCGTCCACACGTTTTTTTTCCGGCCCCAGTATCCCTTTGCATGCTTAAGCATACGCTTACGACGGGAACGTGAGGCAACGTGGTTAACTGATCTAGGCATGATGTATAATGCTTAGTGGTAAAATTTGATTACGAAAAAAAAGAAATTAACAAGCGAGCATCGCTTTGATGCGCGGCTCATCTGCTGCAGTTACTACGGCAGCATTACTAAGACGCTTCTTCTGCTTCTTAGTTTTCTTGGTAAGAATGTGATTCTTGAACGCATGCTTGCGCTTAAGTTTTCCTGAGGCGGTTCTTTTGAAACGCTTAGAGGCCCCGGAATTTGACTTCATTTTTGGCATGATGGTACGCGTTAGTTTTTAACGAGGCACAAAAATAGGGCTAATAGTTTTAGTTTCAAAGCTAATTGTTTAAAGATTTACTGTTTTACAATCAGTTTTTGGACCAATGTCTTATGAGGAGTTGAGAGTCTAATGAAATACATGCCTGAAGGGACGTTTAGACTCACCTGGGTATTATCGATACTAGCATGCGGATCTGAGTAAACAAGCTTCCCTGTCCTATCAATGATGTCGATTCGTGAAGGGGCAAACTTTTCCATATTAATGTGGAACGTGCCTCTAGTAGGATTTGGGAAAATGAGGCTACTCGTTAAGTTCGATTCCACATTTCCCTCTAGCTCATTTTCAATCGAGAGGGCCACTTGTGCATTATTCGTATACATTCTTGTTCCGCGAACAGGGAAACCTGTAGAAGTGCCACCGATAACAAGGTCGAGGTCCTGATCTCCATCAATATCTCCGATTGCAGTACTTGACAGATAGGCTCCTGTTAAAGAATCAGCCAATACAAAAGAGTTGCTCCCCTGGTTTTCGTAAATATTTGCGATAATGCTATTGGTTATAAGACCACCGACTCCTGACCCAGCCAATAGAAGGTCGATATCACCATCACCATCAAAGTCAGCAAATGAAGTGGTTCCAACACTAGTAGGCTGGAAAGGGGTTCCTGATACTAAGGAGAATGAACCTGTTCCATTGTTAAGATATAGGTTTGAAAGGTAAGCTCCACTACCATTTACTCCACAAATAAACACATCCAGATCACCATCATTGTCTGTATCGCCAATAGTAAAATCACCACCAGCACAGTTTTCAAAGGCTGTATTTGCAACTAAGGTAAATGAGCCTGTCCCATTATTAGCATACATTTTAGAAGAAGGGTTTCCACTATTATCTTGCCCTACAAGAAGAACATCCAGGTCGCTATCGTTATCAAGGTCAGCAAATGCAACTGAGCCTCCTTTTTGATCTTCAAATATAGCCCCTATAACTGCCGTGAAGGTGCCTGATCCGTTATTGCTATACAAGGTAGTGAAAGCATTTCCTGCAGCATTATAGCCTGTTAGAATAATATCTTTGTCACCGTCATTATCGATATCCCCAAAATCGAAGTCTCCACCAGAAGACGGCTCAAAAGGAGTGTTAACTTCTAATGTGAAATTACCAAGCCCATCATTTTTGTAAAGCTTTGCGGTTGCCTGAGGACTGCTTGTGTTTCCTGTCATAAGCACATCCTGATCGCCATCGTTGTCGATATCTTCAAACCCAACTGTACCTGCAAATAGATTATCAAATGGGGTTCCCATTATTTCACTTAAGTTCCCTTGGCCATCATTTCTATAAAGTGTTGTTTTTATGGGGCCACCTTTTCCAGAGATTAATAAGTCATTGTCACCATCATTATCAATGTCAGCAAAAGCCATTGCGCCCACATCTGCATCTTGTAACTGCGGGCTAGGAGAGGTTAGGCTTAGGTCTATCGTTTGTGCGTAGCAAATTCCAGCGAATAGCGCTAGTACTATTAAGGCGGTTAGTTTTTTCATTTTTGTTAAAGCGTTTGGTTTTGTGTTATTCAAACGTCTCTAAATTCCCCTTAAAAGCCTTCACGCTTAGCAGTGAAAACTCGAATTTCACGCTTAATAGTGTTCGTTTTCTGGATTTTAAGCCACAGAATTGGACATCTTCATGGATTCCATGAGGAGTGATATTTTTTTGTATTTAGACTCCTTTATATCAAATGCGACATACATCCTTCTTAGAGAGGAGCCGATGCCATCAACTGTCAGAAAGGCTTTTTCAGCAATATCCTTGTTGGAAATAACCGGATCGCTCAGTAAAATATTGAGCACTTTCCAGTCTGTTTCATTCAGCTTTTTGTTCAGTGTAGCCTCTATTTTAGTTCTGTCTAATTGAAAGGTATTCGTATGAATGGGGATCGACTGACTACCGGTAATTTTTAATTTTTCTATTTCGTCTAGTAGCAGTGCTTCTTGCTTTTTGTAGGTGCTTTTTTGTTGTCGTATGTAAAATAAAATGGCAGCAAAGAGAATCAAGCCAATCAAGACAATGGCGTAAATTCTATTTAGTTGGGCAAGCTTCAATACAGTTCGCTTTTTCTCATCTTCTAATTGACTGTTGTATAATTTGGAGTCGAATTCGCTTTGAATGGCTTCTCTGACCACCGCAATTTTATTCTCTTCAATAAGTACGCTATCATAATGGACAAGATAGCGTTCGTGCATGGCTAGTGATTTCTTGTAGTTACCCTGCTGCTTGTAACATTTATAGAGCAACTTATATGCTGCTACTTTAAGCCTATTGTCTGCGTCTGTTCCTTTCGCAAAGATGAGGGCTTTCTCACCTAACCTTGTGGCCTCTTCCAAGCTACTTTCCAGTATTAAGTCTCCTTTAACAATAAGGTTGGATATTATTTTCCCTTCATTTCCGAGCGTATTATTTATTCGCTGACTTTCTTGAATATAATATAGTGCCGAATCAGATTTGGATAGTTTCTGATAAACTTGCGCAAGTACCTGATAACAATCTGCCAATGAGAAACGATGGTTGTGAGCCTTTAGAATTTTGGCAGCTTTATGGTAGTAGGGGAGTGCTACTGCAAGATTACCTTCTCCTTCATATACAGCTCCCATATTCAGCCATATATTGCCTGTTTTGTCCTGAAGGTCGAGCTTTTCATAAAGCTTAAGGGCTTTCTTGAAGTAATCTAAAGCCAGGTCGTTCATTTTTATATCCTCATAAATAAGGCCCAAATTATTGACAACATCGGCTTGGCCAAGGTATTCGTTCTTAGCTTCCAGGATACTCAAACCTTTAAAATAATACCGAATAGCCTCCTGGTATCTGCTTTGATCACGGTAAATACTGCCGATGTTGGCATATGACCGTGCAATTCCTGTAGAATCTTTTGTGGATATGGTAATATCAAGTGCGCGCTTGAATTCTACCAATGCAGGCTCAACCTCACCAAGGACATACATAGCGATTGCCTTTTCATTTAGGGCAACCGCCATCTCAGCTTGTGAATTTTTACGTTGAGCTAAGTCAAAATGATAAAGCGATAATGAAAGCGCCGAATCAGGCATACTAAATCCATATTGGATATAGTATGCATCCATTGCTCCAAACCTAGCTGAGTCAGGCATTGCTTCGTCGGTCCAAACTTGGTTTAAGGAGTCTACATTTGATGCCCAGCATGAAGCGCTGAAAACAAACGAACAAAATAGAAAAAGGAAGGTCTTCATGTTAAGAAGTATTCCAACAACACAAAAGCGATGTTAGTTTTCAAGGTGACTTACATCAGGAAGATACTTTTCAGGATATTTCGCAGACACATCATCGTAAAAATCAATGATCTTCTTCATGTCAACCTTTTTATCTCCGGTCGGCATAAATGACATACCCACACCAGCCTCCTTTTTTTTATAGTCCAGATACGCTAATGAAATAGGCATTTCGGTATTCATGGCCACATGGTAAAAGCCTGTTTTCCAGTGATCATTTGGCGACCTGGTTCCCTCTGGTGTGATCATGAGGACAAATGGCTGTCCTTTGAATTGCTTTCCAAAACCGATCATCAAGTCTACCATGCTTGGGCGTTTTTCGCCAGGAATTTTGGGGCTGCGGTCTATCCAGAGTGCGCCTGCATTTTCGATCATCTTCCCATATGGAAAACGATTGTGCTCCTTCTTGATAGTGAAACGCGCATTAAGTCCTAGCCGGCGCATGGCCGCAATCGCAAGGATAAAATCCCAGTTGGAAGTATGGGGCATCGCCAGCATCACAGAATTTCGAGCACCTTCCGGAACAACGGGATTTAATTTCCAGCCTTTTATCCAAAAGAAAAACCTACAAATCCAGATCAGCATAATAAAAGTGTTGATAAAAAATTAGGGCCTGTTCCGAAGAACAGGCCCTAATGTAATCAGGTTTTTTGAAAGAATTACTTAACGCCGAGGGCAGAAAGTGTTTTCTTGTCAAGACGGCCAACAGGAAGTCCGTTGTCGCGCTGGTACTTAGTAAGAGCAGCACGTGTCTGTGAACCAAAGATGTTGTCAAATGGACCTGGATCGTAACCAGCAGCCTTAAGTGCGCGCTGGATCTGACGGATGCGGTCTGTAGTCAAGTCTGACTCACAAAGAACCTCACGCCACTCTGTGTAACCACCTTTTGATACCAAAACAGTCTTGGTAACAGTAGCATACTCAGCTGGAATAGTTTCTTCGCGTACATTCTCAGGAGTCTTTACAATAGTTTTAGTAACTGTGCGGTACTTCGCAGGAATAGTAGCAGACTTTACAGAAGCAGGTGTCTTAAGCACACGCTTAGTTACAGTCTTGTACTCAGCAGGAATCTCAACTGTACGAGTAGTAGCAGGAGTTTTAAGAACCTTCTTAGTGAGGGTCTTGTAAGTTGCTGGTACTGGAACTTCTTTTACAGAAGCTGGAGTTTTGATAACCTTCTTGGTTACTGTACGGTACTGAGCTGGTACTTCTACTAGACACATTACGCGACAGTCATCAGGATCAGCTGAAAGACAGTTAGGGTCTTTTTTACCTTTTTCCCAACGAGTAGTTGCGTCTGCAACTTTGATACGCTCAGTTACTGTTTCGTAAACTGGAGGTACAATGCGCTTGTCTGTGCGCTCAGCCTTGTCGACTACGCGCTCGGTAACAGTCTCATATACAGCAGGTACTGAAACAAGACGAGTACCAGCTTCCTTGCTAAGTACGCGCTCAGTTACAGTCTCATAAACTGCTGCGATAGGAGTAAGGCTTGTTGCTTCTTCCTGAACAAGCATACGCTCTGTTACTGTCTCATATTGAGCAGGAACAACACTACGACGAGTAGCTGCTTCCTTTACCAATACTTGCTCAGTTACAGTTTTGTACTGATCAGGAATGACACACTTGGCGTAACACTTGCCTGGCTCGGCATTTGGTGGTACGTCATCACCTTGAGCTTGTACAGTGATTGCAAAAGCGAATGCGAGGACAGAGATTACAAAGAGTTTAACGTTCTGCATGATACGTGTTTGAATGTTTAAAAAAGTCTTATCTAGACATTTATTATGCGGCAAATTTGCACAATAAAATCCGATTGTCATGAAGTTTAGAATAGAATTAATGCTGAGGTCACATGCTGCCTGAAAGAAAGTTTTCCACATTTTTGAAATAACTGTGGTAAATACCTCTATATCAGCCAGTCAATAATAGAGCATGCACCAAAAATGACTGATGCTAGGCCATTTGTCGTAAAAAACGCCAGATTAACCCTGCTGATATCATGAGGCTTTACTACAATATGTTGATAGGTTAAAAGAAATATAAATATTCCAGCACCTAAAACATACCAAAATCCTGCATTTACCATTATCCCAAATATAATAATACATAAGGCAGAAACACAATGTAAGGCAACTGAAATGATCAATGCTTTATTCCTGCCAAAAAAAGAAGGGATTGAGTATAGGCCGTTTTCTTTATCAAAAGTATCATCCTGAAGCGCATAAATAATATCGAAACCACCTACCCAAGTAAGTACTGCAATCCCTAGTATTATAGGCGCCAGACTGAAATGGGCTGTTACTGCGAGAAAAGCTCCCACTGGAGCCAAGGCTAGACCCAGCCCCAGGATTAGGTGACATAAAGGTGTGAATCGCTTTGTATATGAATAGCCTAAAACAACTGCTATGGCAATAGGGGAGAGGGCAAAACAAAGAATATTGATAAACCAGGTGATGGCGATAAAAAGCAAGACATTTACCCAAATAAAAAGCTTCGCTCCTTTTTCAGAAACTGCTCCGGAAGGTATTTCTCTTATAGCGGTCCGCTCATTTTTTGCATCAATTTTCCTGTCTATATAGCGATTGAAAGCCATGGCTGCGTTACGTGCTGTAATCATGCAGCCTATCACCAATAAGAGTGTTATATACCAGGGCTTATCCAGGCTGAGGCCTTCTTGCTCGATATACTCCAGTCCCCAAAAAAGCCCAATAAGGGCGAATGGTAAGGCAAAAACAGTGTGAGCAAACTTTACAAGTGATAAGTACTTACGCATATGCTTTGCTTTAATAAGCGCCTAGCGGCCAAATTTCGCCTGAAGTAAATGACGCTGGTAATCCATATATGGAGCGGCATACTTTGCAGGAATGCTGTCGCTACCTAATTGATAACAGGCAAGCTGAGCTAAATCGGGCAGGGATATTTTACTGGGATCAAAATTGCTGGCTTTAGGAGATCCTTTAATAAGAAGATTGCCCGATTGGTGCAGGAACCAACCTTCATGTGTGCCCACTTGTTCGAGTGACTCAAAATTAGGGACAGTTCCAGCTTCGGCCGCTTCGGCTATGCGCACTTTAGCAGCAAGCTCCTGGAGAGGGAAGTTATTAAGTGGTCCTTGCTGGCGGCGAAGTATACTTGTAGCGCCGTTCGTTGGGTCCCGATAAATGATTATATCGCCTTTATTACGGTAGCGGGCAGCCTTTATTACCATTCCATTTTCTGACTCGATGTAGGTCACAAACGCTTTATTGAGGCGCTTTGAAACGGCATTTTGATTAAAATCTTTTACTGCAAGCGCCCACTGTTCTTCTCTTCTAAAAATTGCTCCCAGGCAGGTCGAAACAACCTCATACACCTTTTCGCGATCTTTATCATAGCCATAAAAAGCTCCGATGGCGATCGATTTCAGGCTAACCATTTCATCCATCGGCTCTTTTGCAAAAGCATCCTTAGGCTGAAGATTTAAACGCTGATACCACTTGTTGAAATTGTCATACGCACGCGGCGGAATATCGGGAGAACTTGGGTTTTCGAAGGTATATCGCTCCACCATGGGCTCTAGTAACTCCTTGATATTGAATTGCTTGTCTCTCCTGGCGACAAACTCCGGTATGTTTTCTACAATGCTGATGCCAGCCTCCATTTTGCCGAGTGAGTTTCCTTTATGAAGGATATCAAGGCCTAATAGAATGGTGTGAAGTGAGGTAAGATGATGAACAAAATCTTTAGAATGAAGGCTATGGCCCGTCGTGTCTTGCAATCGGGCATACTCTACAAGAGCGGCCCAGTTTTCATCATAAATAACTCCCAGGTCCTCAGCAACCAAATCGGCCGCTGAGCGGTCTCGCTTATGTTTGTTGTCTGATTCGGAGTTAGGGTGTGTATCAAATCGTCCACCTCCGATATCAAGACATAAGATTCCTTCTTGCTCCAGCTCATCTGCGGTCTTTCCATCGGGAAGGGCATTGGCAGAAGCGAACTGGATATCAGCAGTAGAAACGCCCTCATAACGCTCTTCACCAAACCGCCTCATGAGATGGACGGATAGGATCGAATCTAAATCAGGGCTCTCATGTGTGAGAAGCGTATGGAATTTCATGCTTAGTCGAATTGAAGGGCGAAGTTAGGGAGCTCGCGTAATAAATATTCATTTTTGGGCAGCTATTTTTCATTAGAGCAAAAAGAAAGGCGTGGATAGCGTTAATTTGCAGGAAAGGACTTAGATCAAACTATGAATATTCACTTTATCGCGCTTGGAGGAAGTATTATGCACAGCCTTGCAATCGCGCTCCAGGATGCGGGCCATACAGTTACAGGATCGGATGACAAATTTTACAATCCTTCACGTGCCAGGCTAGAGGCTTTCAATCTCTTACCAGAAGAAGGTTGGCACCCTGAACGGATTCATGCTAATTTGGATGTAGTGATTTTAGGCATGCATGCTTTTCCTGACAATCCAGAGCTGCTCAAGGCCCAGGAACTAGATTTGCCTATCCAGTCTTTTCCTGAGTTTATTTATCAGCAGAGTAAATATAAAAAGCGTGTTGTAGTCGCAGGGAGTTATGGAAAAACTACGACTACAGGCATGATTATGCACGCATTACAGGAGGCAGGCAAGGAGTTTGATTACGTGGTAGGAGCACAAATTCCAGGCTTCGATAATCCCGTAAGATTGTCAGACACTGCTCCGATTTTAGTGGTGGAAGGAGACGAGTATTTAGCTTCCAGAATAGATCCACAATCAAAATTCCTGCATTACGAAGCTGATATCATCTCGATATCCGGCCTTGCCTGGGACCATATAAATGTGTTCCCAACCCTTGAATTATATCATGAGACGTTCAGGAAATTGATCAAAAAAATCCCTGAAAATGGTCTGATCATTTATAATGAAAAAGAGGCGGATTTAAAGGAAATGGTAGCAAAAGAAGCTCCTGATAAGGCGATAAGCATTCCCTATGCTTGCCCTGAATATATAGTGGAGAGAGGGAAATTTGTGATACATAAAAATGACATAAAGTACCCTTTGAGCATGTTTGGTAAGCATAATATGGAAAATATGGCTGCTGCGGCAGAGATTTGCAAGAACCTGGGGGTAGGGGAGGATGCTTTTTTTTCAGCTATGGAGCACTATCAAGGCGCTCATTTACGACAGGATATTGTTATTGATCAGCCAGGCTTACGTGTGTACAGAGATTATGCGCACGCGCCTGACAAGGTTGAAGCGACGCTCAATGCGGTTCGTGAGCTTTTTCCAAAGTCGCATATTACAGCTGTGGTTGAGTTGCACACCTTCAGTAGCCTGGATAAAAATTTTCTACAAAACTACTCAAATACGCTGCGAAGGGCTGATGAGTCTATCGTGATTGTCGACGCTCAAACCCTTGAGCGTAAGCGGAAAGAGCCTATTAGTGAGGAAGAAATTTTTGCATATTTTAATAAGCGCACAATTCGATATTTGCAAGATGTCGACCATATTTCCGCAGCGATTAGTCATGCGCGAGCACATGGCTACGGTAATCATCAGGTTGTCCTTTTGATGTCATCTGGTAACTTTGGAGGAATGGATATTGACAAACTTGCTAACTGACGAACGTGAATATCTAATTTGATATTACCCAACTACACCTAAGTAATGATAGAGTAAAAGCAGGTTCCTGAAGACGGTGTTGTGTTTGAATCATAATGTATATTATGTTAAATAGAAAAAACAAAACTACACCTCTACCAATTCATCCGTTATGCCAACATTATTTCCTCAACAATTTTAACTTCGCAGTATGAAAACAAATCTACTCACCTTTATTATCCTGTTGCTTTCTATTACAGCACATAGTCAATCGACTTCTATTTTATTTGTAGGCAACAGCTACACGGGCCGGAATAACCTCCCAAAGATGACACAGGATGTCGCCCTTTCTACTGGGGATACGATCACGTATCAAGCGCACACTCCAGGTGGAAATCGTCTGCTCCAACATGCAGCTAATCCAACGGTGCACGGCCTAATTCGCTCAAAATCATGGGATTATGTGGTTTTGCAAGCACAAAGTCAAGAGCCGTCTTTTTCGCTTAGTCAGGTTCAACAAGAGGTTTTTCCGGCCGCCAAAGAGCTTTGTGATTCAATAAGAGCCAATAATGCCTGCTCCACTCCCCTATTCTACATGACTTGGGGACGCAAAAACGGCGATTCTCGCAACTGCCCGAACCTTCCTTATCTATGCACCTATCGTGGTATGGACAGCGCCTTAAACCTTCGATATCGAATAATGGCAGACGATAATCAGGCACAAGTATCGCCTGTAGGAGCCGTGTGGAATTATATTCGCACTAATCATCCTGCTATAGAGTTGTATACTGCCGATGAGTCTCACCCATCAGTTGCCGGGACCTATGCCGGAGCCTGCTCATTTTATACCATGATTTTGCAAAAAGATCCAAGCTTCATTACGTTTGATGCAGGCCTTGATCCTACTGAAGCCAGCACGATCAGAGCAGCGGCAAAGGCTGTGGTATTTGATTCGCTAGCAAAGTGGAATGTAGGCAAATTCGCTCCTAAGGCTGAATTTGGAGCTATTCAGACCGGTCGTTCTTTTGGCTTTATTAATTTGAGCGGGAATGCGAATAGCTTTAGCTGGGACTTTGGCGATAGTAATACGAGCAACCTCTTGCAGCCAAATCACACCTACGCACAAGACGGTAGATACACCGTAACCTTAATCGCAACAAAATGCGGTAAGTCAGATACATTCACACAAGATGTAGATTATTCTACGGTCAGTATACCTGCTTTAGAAGAAGAAATTATAAGCCTCTCCCCTATTCCTAACCCATTTACTGACGTTGTGAAAATCGCTGGCGTTGCCAGAATGGAGATTCGCGAAGTACGATTTATTGGGCTTGATGGGAAGGTCATCATGGCAGAAACCTCTTACAATAAGACGATACACACCAGCTCGCTTCCTGTAGGAATCTACACAATTGAAGTTGTACTTCGTGACGGTAAGCGAAGCTATATGAAGGGATTAAAGCTGTAGAGTTAACCATGATTTACAACCATACCGATCAGTGCAAAGACTGATCGGTATGGTTATTTAGAGGCTTACATAAAGTCTTTAAATTTATCATAATATCTCATCAAGACTTACTCTACCGAAACGGCTTTGCTTTTTTCTTCTGATGAAAAAGACAAGTTCATTTTTAACTATAGTTAAAGTTACCGTGCCAGCCAAAAAAGTACCAAGGTCATTTGATTCAAATAGAACCTTCTGTGTAGTTACCCCTTCAGGTGAAATAACAATGGTTGACACAACGGACTTGTTAGCTCCTACCCTATTCCATTTTGGTTTTTCTCCTTCGCCGATGCCGATATTATCCTCGTGGACTTCTGTGGATATGATGAATTTATTCTGCAGTTTTATTATAGAAAATGAAGACCATCCCGTCTCTATCCGATTATTCTTACGCGGAATCACCCGCGTCCAAACAGTTTCTCCACTTGAATTTAGGTTTACTATTATAATATTCCCTGCAATACCATATTCCTTATTTTCAAATACAAGCGTAACACCCCCATTTTTGCCTGGAAATGTTGTTCTAAATAGATAATACCGCAGTATCCCCTCTTCATGTTCGACGTTACTTAAGATGCATTCATCAAACTCTTTGTATGTTTCATTAAAAACAGATAGGTCAGCAGGATTTATATTAAAATGAAAATAGCCTTTGCTTCTGTTAAAAACATTATTCCGATCTATGCCGTCTTGCCCATTTTCGCCCCCAGAATATGCAAATAATCCAGATATGGAAAATAGGCCATTTTGATTCACAATGAATCTCATATTATTGTTTCGGTAGTGTTCTCTTGGTGCGTCCATACCAGCAGACACACTCCATTCGGATATAAAACCGCGTTTGAGAATGATATCTTTGGACTGAACGAGTTCTCCTGAATTACTGAAATGCAGGATAGTTACTTGCTTAAAATACAATCTGTCATCCGATACAAGTCCAGCATAGTAAAACTCTCCGTCATTCTTAAGGTATCCTCCTTTAGGACGGTGAAAATGCCTTCCTTCAACTAGAGGCTCTTGAATAGATTTCCA
>JBGCFB010000063.1:0-2855 GCA_045106685.1 Bacteroidia bacterium
AAAGCCTTTGACCTTGATTTCGATATCATATCCTTGACCAAACATTACCAGCCCTAAGCTGGATAGCAGAATAAGAAGGGTGTATTTGATATTCATAGCCGTGTTAATTAGCCGATTTGATTATTTGTTGATTAGCTGATAATTACGATTAGCTGATTTGATGATGTGTTGATTAGCTAATAAAATTCAGTTTCCCATCCGTTAGCTTTCTCCATTATCGAATTAGCTAATCATCAAATCAGCTAATTAAACTATTCTTCCAAGTAACGATCAAGAATCTCTTCCATTTGATCATAGGCGATCTGCTTGGCGAGAATCTTCTTGTCTTTATCCAATATAAATAGACGTGGAGTAGAGGAAAGGTCATACTTATCGTCAAAACCGGTAGCGCGTGCATGGTCCTGTAGGTTAAGGCCGTGCTTGTCAAAACCGTATTCGCCCAACTTCTCTTTCCAGACTTCAAGGTCACCATTGATACTTACGGTGACGAGGGTTACATCTTTATCGTGGTACTTCTCATTATATAGGCTTGCAACTTCAGGAGAAACCTTTTTACAGTGTCCACAATCATAATCCCAAAAGAAAAGTACGGTGTATTTTCCTTTTACAGAACTCAGGGTATGCGCCATTCCTTTGGTGTCAGCCATAGTGAAGTCCGGGGCCTGGCGGCCAAGTAGTGTCGGCGATATGGCTTGTGCTCGATCAAGCAGTTGCTGCAGGTCTTCTTCGCCCAGCCAATAAGCTTCTCCGGTCGCGTATGCGTTTTCTACAATCGTAGCAAAAACAGCATCCTGGCCCATAATTTTACTATTGCCATATTTTTTGAGCAATGTAATCGCTACAAAGCGAAACACCTCACGATTTCCACGTGAAAGGTCCAGAAGCCCTTCGGCAGTTCTTGAAAGCGTATCAGGGTGCTGCACGGTAAGGCGCTGCATATAGGTATTAATTTTGCCTTCGAGTACTGGCGTACGCAATAGTTGTGAATCGCGCCAATCTACCTCATCCCAATAGTGTTTACGTGTGTATCGGTAGTCAAAAAACTTGTCGCTGGTATCCGGATTCACTGGTACTTCCGGGTCCTTCATGGTGTAGAGCACCTTCGTATAAAAACCGTTTGGATACTTCTCCATGAACTCATAGCGATGATCCATCAGTTTTTGGTTGAGGTCTTTGATCTCCGTCCGAAGGGCTTCGCGACCTGGAGCATCCTCAGCCATCGCAGTTAACTGCTGCTGCTTTGGAGTGATTTGGTCACCGATACTGGAAATGTAACGCTGGCTTTCGTAAAAAAGATCATTGTCGCGGCTACCCGTTATTTCAAGGTTTTCTACCAAATTTTCCATATCGACTTTTACATCAAAAAACTGATCATTAGTGACCAATACTTCAATGTAGCGATTGTCGGGAGGGAATACGATTAAATAGATTCCGCCAGGAAGCGTCTCCTCACCAGCAAATACAGCTTTGCGATTCCCTTTTGTGAGAACGGTGTCGCTGTAAAATTGCTTGTTCCCCATGTGAAAGGCGAGATACATCGTGTCAGGAAGGTTTTTTCCTTCTACTGAAATTTTGTACCCAGGCTTCTCGGGAGGAACCAGTGCTGGCCATGAACGCGGCCCAGCATCTGATGCTGGTGTGGTCGTGCTGGCAGTCTCTGAAGGATCGGGACTAGCTGGAGATGGACTTTCTCCGCAGGCTCCTGCTAGGAGCAAACATGCGATTGATAGGCACCAAAGGGTTCGTATCATGTGTATCTGAAATTGTGTAACGTTTATATCAAAAAATGCGAAGGCGAATTTCGTAAAAATTGCTCAAACAGAACTACTATTTCCGCTCGAACAGCCCAAAAACACTACTTCCACTGCCTGACATCGCAGCATAAACGGCGCCTTGGGCGTAAAGTTCTGCTTTGAGTCTGGACAATTTTGGGTATTTCTGAAAGATGGGTTTCTCTAAATCATTGATCAAATTGTCCTTCCATTCAGAAACAGGAAGGCGTAAAACCTCTGCCAGATTAGCCTGTGGGTTAAAGTCTTTTGGATCAAGTGCCTGGTATGCGCCGACCGTAGAGGAATGAATAGGCGGGCTTAAAAGCACAATTCGGTATCCTGAAAGATCAAGTTCAAAAGGTTCCAGTTCCGTACCGGTTCCCGTGGCTAGCATGGGTTTTTGGTACAGAAAAAATGGAATATCTGAACCGAGTTTTGCACCAATAGCCGCAAGGGCTTCGGTACTGGCTCCAAGGTCAAAAAAGGCGTTCAGGCCAGCCAGTGTTGCAGCCGCATCTGCGCTTCCGCCGCCCAGGCCGGCGCCTGCCGGAATACGCTTCGCCAGCACAATATTCACTCCAGCAACAGCAGGATACACCTCCTTTAAGGCTTTCCAGGCACGCACCACAAGGTTGTCGGCCATGTTGCCGTCGATAGGCCGGCCAGTCATCTGTAAATGGCAGGCATCTTCATCATGTGCCGTAATCACCAGGTTATCCGCTGGAGCTTCCAACGGAAACATCAGCGTTTCCAAACGATGGTAACCATTTGGAAGACGCTCTAGTATGCGAAGGCCGAGATTTATCTTGGCCTTTGGCTGCTGGCTCTTAGCTGTTGGCCTGATATAATTCCCCATTTCTAAATCAAATATGTAGCACGTTGCCAATCGCTAAAAGCCAATCGCCAACAGCCAATCCCTAAACGCTTTCAATGATGTTAAACATCGCGCGAATCTCATCTTCGCCATTGGCTGGGTTAATCGTTACCAAACGCACAAACTGCTGATCACGGAAGCTACCGTAACCGACCATGAGTTCGCCACGCTCATAGAGCTGGGTGCACAAGGTGTCGGCAGGGATGTTT
>JBGCFB010000064.1:0-4003 GCA_045106685.1 Bacteroidia bacterium
ATTCGATAGGACTAGCCTGCGATTTTACGTTTGGAAGTGCATGGCCTGTGGCTGGCAGCAATATCGGCAAAGAGCATTATACTCAGATTTATGGAGACAGCACCTTTAGCCAAACGCTTACCTTTTCTTGGGCTTGGCCTGATACCCAAATGGTCATTAATCACCTGGATAGTGATGCCTTCTATACCTTTGCTGAGCCTGTAGGAAACGCCCTTAAGGATGCCCTCAAGGGGTCAAAGTCTGCATTTTTTACAGATTCATGGGAGATAAAGCTTAATGACAATAACAAAATATGGACTAAGGGTTTCGATGATGCTTTCCTGAAAACCTTTGGGTATGATATTATTCCATACATGGAAACGGGTATCGATTCCTTTCCCGACGTTCGGTATGACTACATGCTGCAACTGGACGAGTTTGTCACAGAAGGATTCTATAAGCCCTATGTAAAGAAGTGTAAGGAGCTGGGAGCATGGTCCAGGGTGCAGTGCCTGGCAGCACCTACAGATGTAATGACAACGTATTCGTTGGTAGATATTCCAGAGACGGAGGCCATGCTAAATAATCCCAACTATTCACGCATTGTAAGCTCTTCGGCTTGTTTATCCTCAAAAAATGTTGTGTCGAGTGAGACCTTTACATGCATGTATGGATTTCCAGCTACCTACCATCGTAAAGAACAAACCGCGGACTTGAAGATGGTAGCAGATGCGCTTTTTGCGCAAGGAGTAAACCTCCATTTTTATCACGGTATGCCATACAATCCCGCCGGTTCGGATTCTATTGACTTTTTTGCCACCACATACTTTGGCCCTGGAGGAAGCTTGACACCAGAATTGCCTGCTTTCAATAAGTATATAGAAACTGTTTCAGGTATTTTACAAAAAGGAAAGACCTATAGCGATGTAGCAATGTATATTCCGCACGAGGACGGTGTGATGAAAGGAGCCTACCCTCCAGAGCGTAGAAGAGTGTGGGTTTGGGGGGAATATGAGCTTCGGTATATATATCCTCCAAAGGAGCTCGAGGGATATCATCCGCTTTGGATTAATCGTCACTTTCTGGAGGAGGCGAGCTTGCAGGAGAATAAGCTCACTGTAGGAGATGCGTCTTTTTCCACCTTGTATGTTGATGTTGAATACATGGATGTACGAGCACTTCAGCGCATAGTAGCACTTGCGAAGCAAGGTTTGTCTGTATGTTTGAAACGCTTACCTAAGCAGCCGGGAAAGAAGAAGTCACACCAATATGCCGAAATGCTGCAAACCTTATCCTTATTGGATAATGTTTCAGAGGTATTTAGCCAGGCGATAAGTCACCCTCCACTTATACAGGGAGATAGTATTCCTGAGTACTGGTGCAGAGTAGGGGAGGATGGAACGCATTACATGTTTTTGTCTCAATGGGCGTCAAAGAACCTAAAGTACCCTGTGTATTCCGGGCAGTCCTTTATGGAAAAATCCAGTACTCATGAATTTGATTTTTATGTGCATGATAAGCGTATCAAGCAAACGATTGAGTTTAAGCCTTATCAATCTTTGCTCATTGCAATAAACGCTAAAGGAGAAGTGAATTTCGAGGACATTGCCTTTGTTCCAAAAGATCCCATTATCCGTCCACGCGAAAAGCAAAGGATGAATTTTTAGATCAAATTTGAACCCTCCCACAATTAGCCTTAAACTTGAACCCTTAAACTAAAGCACATTCGCCCCTTTTCATGCAAAGTGCCGCCATATTACTGGGAGCCACCGGCTTTTCATATTTACTCAACACGATCTTACTTCGCTTTTCCCGCAATTTTGGCGTGAAGAGCAGGCAAGAGCAATCGATCGTGCGCTGGGCCTCGACAGCCAAGCCAACCACTGGGGGCATCTCATTCTTTATTACGTTCCTTTTCGGAGCGATCCTTTTGCTGGCGTTACATCCTGAATTATTGGGGTCTTCCAGCCGTTTCCTGGCTTTGTTTTTTGCTGCGACACTCGCTTTTTTTATCGGCTTTGCCGACGACGCGTACAGCACCAATCCGATGCTCAAATTTGCCGGACAAGTGCTCTGTGGGATCATTTTGCTGGCATTTGATGTGCGCATCCACTTTTTTGAAATTACAGTACTAGACTCCCTCCTTACGATTTTCTGGGTAGTGGGACTTATGAATAGCCTCAATATGCTGGACAATATGGACGCAGTTACTGCTACCGTTTCATTGTCCATCATCATCACGACCCTTGCTATGGCGGTGATCGATGAAGGCGCCACCAATATGTTCTACATCCTGATCGCAGTAGCGGGAAGTTTTGTAGGCTTCTTGTTCCTAAACTGGAAGCCGGCGAGCCTGTATATGGGCGATACAGGAAGTATGTTTATTGGCCTGTTTCTGGCCTTTGTGGGTATCGAATATTTTTGGAATATCGAGACTTCTCCGGACAACATCTCCTATGTTCGCCGCATGCTTATTCCGATCATGGTGTTTATCGTTCCGATCATGGATACGAGCTTTGTTACCTATGCCCGGCTTTCACGAGGCAGCTCGCCCTTTGTTGGCGGAAAGGACCACCTTACACACCACCTTGTCCATGTGGGAATTCCTGAAAGCCTTATTCCGGTTAGCTTAGGCCTTGTTTCCATCGTTTCTGGTGGGCTTGCGATGTATGTATTTGGGCTGATTCCAGAGTGGTCTCCCGTGTATTCTGCTTTGTTTTTGGCCTATCCATTATTGCTTGTAGGCGTTTTCTTTTTACTGTATAAAAGGGGAGAGCGTATTGGAAAAATAAAGGACAGACTTAAAGAGCGGGAAGCACGCAAGCAACCTGAATCCTGATGCGTATCTTAATCATCAGTGCCTTCGATCCACTGCCCGGTGACGAACAGCTTTTGATTCGCTATCCTTATGTGGCGCAGGCCCTATGCGAACTTGGCGCGGAGGTCGATTATGTAAGTAGCCGGTTTTTTCATGGCAAAAAACGCATGCGCGATGCGGGCAATATGTATGCAGAACTTCCTTATCATGTTCATCTGCTTCCTGCTATTTCATATGGTAAAAATGTCAGTCTTGGCCGTTTACAGCATCACGCCCATTTCGCAAAACAACTAAAACTTTTTCTCGACAAACAAGCTCCTTATAGCCTGATAATCAGCGCGTTCCCTCCCATAGAAGCCAATCATGTCGTGCAGCAATACGCCACCAAAACAGGCACGCCATGGATCGTCGATATCCAGGATGCCTGGCCTCAGGCATTCTATAATAGCATAGGAGGGCAGGGGATAGGCAAATTGGCGACTTTCCCGCTTTTGAGAAAAGCACGTAACGCAATCCATGCTGCCACCGCGCGCTTCGCCGTGTCAAAAGATTACTTTGATCTGTATGAATGTGAAGGCCAGGCTTTCCCGCTTGGGATAAGTGAAGTTAAGTTCTCAGATAGTGAAATCGATTTTGAAAAAGCACCTAATTCCAAGGTTTTGCTTTTTATGGGATCGAGTGGACAAACTCCTTTTTTGCAGAAGCTTACTAGGGCCTGGGGTGAGCAAGCTCCCTCGGATTGTCACTTAGTATTAGCGGGCGCTGCTGATTGGATCAAAAAGCTCCAGACAAGACCTGAGCAACGGTTTTGGGTTTATCCTCAGGCAGTGCCATCTCAATCTCTTTTGCAAGTTGCTGATATTGGGTTGGTTACTCCTGATCCTTCACTTCTGTCGCGAATGCCATTTAAGGTATTCGGTTATCTCAGTGAAGGGCTTTCACTCATGACCAATATCCAGGGCGGCGAACTAGAAAGATGGCTTTCTGAACACCAGCTTGGTTTGAGTTTCGATAATAGCCTAGAAGGTTTTTGGACAAAACTCAAAAAACTAAATCCAGACACCGACGACAAAACGCGCATTAGAACCTGGGCCAATCGTTCATTAAGTAAATCTACTGTTTATCGGCAGTATGCTGAGGCGGCTTTGACGTTTGCGGTTTAGAGACTGTTTGGATTTTATTCAAAAACCTTCAAATAGAAGATTT
>JBGCFB010000065.1:0-54935 GCA_045106685.1 Bacteroidia bacterium
TATTATGATAATTGAGGAAGGCTAATTATCTTTGCGCCTCCGAAAACAAAAACTAAGAATATAATCATGGCCGGTAAGAAATTTTCAACCAAAAAATTACGCCTTCGTGGTCGTTCAGCTCGTCGTCGTCACGCGTTGAAGGTTGCTCCAGTATCACACGGTGTAAAAGTAACGATTGAGCAGTCAAATCTTGACGCTATTCGTTCACTCGAATCAAAAATCAAAGCTGTTCAGGCCTAATTCGTCTGATATGCTTTTTTATACAAAACGTGCGGCAGCTTTCTGCCGCACGTTTTTTGCGTTTTTATACTACGTAAAGAATCAAAAATAACCTGCTCCAACACTTGTTCTTTTTCACCGACTCATCGTCATAAAATCCTCAGATAGCGCGCTATCTTTCGGTTTTCTTCCTTGATTCAGCAAAAAATAACTACGTGCTGGATTTGTCTATTTTTTCTTCTTTACTAAATTCGAGCATGGGAATGTCAATAACTGAAATGCTCACAGGCGCCTTGATCATAGGCACTGCGGTCATGACGTACCAAGGACTCAACAAAGCGGGCATTATGCAGCGCTATGCTTTTCAGGTGGGTCCAATCCGCGACGGGAAGGAATATATCCGGCTGCTAAGCTCAGGATTCCTGCATGTGCACTGGCCGCACTTCCTGATGAATATGCTCACGCTCTTCTTTTTCCATCGACCTATTGGTCATATTTTTGGAGCAGGCGGCTTTCTGTTGATTTACTTTGGAGCAATGATAGGCGGTGGCTTGATCGCGCTATACTTCAGGCGAAACGACAGCATGTATTCGGCTGTTGGAGCCTCAGGAGCTGTGAATGGGATTCTATTCGCCTTTATTCTGGCTGCGCCATTTTCGGATATCAATCTATACCTTGTTATTCCAATCCCTACCTGGATTTATGGTATCGCTTATTTGGGCTACACCTTGTATGGAATAAAATCGCGATTAGGAAACATCGGGCACGAGGCACACCTCGGAGGTGCTATCGTTGGAATGCTGCTTGGGATGGCCCTTCAGCCAGCCTTATGTTTTCAGTATTGGTATATGGTCATCTTGCTTCTCGGCCCAGTCGTTGCTTTTTTCTACCTCTCCATCTACAAACCCGAAATACTACGCCTACCAGGAATGGGAAGCCCTGCCAAGAAAAGCGGCGGCCAATACTGGTCACGCAATTACAGCCGTGCATCTGCTCCAGGACGAGGCCGTGAGGCTTATACCAAAAAGGTCATCGACCTTAAGCCTGGATCCAATAAAAATAAAAACATGAGTCCTCAGGAGGAACTTGATATGCTCCTTGATAAAGTGCGCATCAAAGGCATGAACAAACTCAGTAAGCAAGAGAAGAAACGCCTTGAAGAGCTTTCAAAGGGGCTTGGTTAGTGCTTCAGCACTAAATCTGCAATCATAAATCGCCAATTGTCAATCATCTCTTTATGAAAATACTTTTTACAATCTGCTGTTTCCTGCTCGTATTGGTTAGTTGCAAAAGCACTTCCAAGAGTACTGAGAACAACGACAAAGCTGAGCCATCAGCATCCCTTACAGACAGCAAAGGCTGGGCATGGGACAACAACAAAGCCTACGTCATAAAATTCGACGAAGAAGGCCAGTTTTCCCTCAAACTCGATGTTAATAATTGCTTTGGAAGGTACAAGGTTGACGGAAGCGCACTTAGCTTTCCTGACGGCGTTGCTTGCACAGAGGCTTGCTGCGACGGCCCAAAAGCAATGACACTTACCCAGTCCTTATTCAAGGTTACTTCACATACTATTTCAGGTAATACCCTTGTGCTGCAAGGCGAATCTGTAAAGCTTCAGTTTTCGCTTGGGAGTGGGGAATAATTAACAATGGATAATGAACGATTCACAGTAAAATACTGCAAATCGCCACATTGCTAATTGTTCATTATCAAATCAGCTAATTACCGAATCATCAAATCAACAATATGAGCCTCAAGATAGACATGCACACGCACATCATTCCGGAAAGACTCCCCAAGTTTGCGGAGAAATTCGGGTATGGTGATTTTATTCATTTGGTACACCACAAGAAAGGTTCGGCCATGATGATGAAGGGAGATGAATTTTTCAGGGAAATAGAATCCAATTGCTGGAACCCTGAAGAGCGCATCCAGGAGTATGCGGGCAATCAGACTCAGGTCCAGGTCGTCTGTACCATTCCGGTCATGTTTAGCTATTGGGCCAAGCCCAAAGACGGGCTTGAAGTATCGCGATTTCTCAATGATGATATAGCAGAAACTGCGGCAAAATACCCGAAACATTACGTCGCACTGGGCACGATCCCTATGCAAGATACCGACCTGGCTATCAAGGAGTTACACCGTCTTCACGAGATGGGAATTCCGGGTATTCAGATCGGTTCCAATATCAATGATCTCAACCTGAGCGAGCCTCAGTTTTTCCCCATCTTTGAAGCGTGTCAAGAACTCGGCATGGCCGTTTTTGTGCACCCTTGGAATATGATGGGCTTCAATTCGATGAAGAAATACTGGCTTCCGTGGCTAGTAGGTATGCCAGCAGAAACATCCAGAGCGATATGCTCGATGATCTTCAGCGGCGTACTCGAACGCTTACCAAAATTGCGCGTTTGCTTTGCGCACGCTGGTGGCGAATTCCTCTTTACACTCGGTCGCGTGGAGCACGGATATAACTGTCGCCCTGACCTTGTGGCTATCGACAATCAGGTACCTCCTTCCAGCTACCTCGGCAAATTCTGGATCGACAATATCACGCATGATCCAAAAGCGCTTCGCTATGTCCTCGATATGATGGGCTCCAAGCGAGTCTGCTTGGGATCTGATTATCCGTTCCCATTGGGTGATCTTGATATTGGAAAATTTGTTACAGAAATGGACCTTCCAAAAGAAACGGTCGACGATGTATTCTGTAATGCTGCGCTCGAATGGCTCGGCATCGATGCGGCTCCTTTTTTACCTAAAGATGCTAATTGGGATACGGTATATGCAAAGGGTGGTGTGTTGTAAAAATCCTCGAGCCTCAAGCCTTAGACCTCGAACATCTATCGAATTTAGGTTCGAGGCTTTAGGCGCCATGCTTGAAGTAAAAACCCTTGCTACTCGTTTCTAAAGATCAAGCAGCGAAGATTTTAAAATAGACAGACCTCCAGCAATCATTTTTTATGCAAAACCTAATCGTATTCGCCCTAGCCATACTTCTATTTGGAGCTTGTGGTGAAAAAGAAGTTACTGAAACAAAAGGGCCTAAGCCTGGAATCGATATAGCCAATATGGATACCACGACTTCTCCGATTGAGGACTTCTATCAATATGCGAATGGAGGTTGGCTCGCAAACAACACTATACCAGAAGATGAAACCTCCTGGGGGAGCATTAACGAATTATTTGAGGAGAACAGAGCAATTTTAAGAGGGGTAGTTGAGCAGGGTAAAGAAAGCATGACAGAAGGCAGTGATGCTTATAAAGCAGCATTGTTTTATGAGGTTGCTATGGACGAAAATCTACTCGAAAATGGCCGCACTGCAATGGACGAATTGCTGGAAGCAGCCGCCGAAGTAAAAGATAAAACAACACTCGTTGCTGCATTAGCGACCTTGCGTGCAAATCGCATTGGTGGGTTTTATCGCGGATACGTAAGCCAGGATGCACGCCGGGGAGACTTTAATACATACTACTTAAGTCAAGGCGGGCTCTCCTTACCTGACCGGGACTATTATCTCAAAAAGGGCAAAGAGTCTGATGAAATACGTTCGGCATTTACCGCGCATGTTGCCAGTATGTTTGAACTAGTGGGTGATGATAAAGAAGCTGCTGCTACTAACGCGGCCCTAGTCCTCAAACTGGAAACAGCACTTGCAGAGGCCTTTATGCCGCGCACCGAATTGCGTAACCCGCTGAAAACATATAATAAAATGGTGCTCAGTGATTTTCAGGAACGCGCGGATGCGTTTGACTGGAAGGCATTATTTACGGCTGAAGGGCTTGGCGAAATGGACACCCTTATCGTAAGGACACGACCTTATTTTGAGAAGCTACCTAAAGCAATGAATGCCGGAGGTGGCGCCTCAGCTTGGCGGGAATATCTACGATATCAGGTAATTTCCTCCCTTGCAGAGTACCTGGACAAGGATTTTGCTGATCTACATTTCGATTTTTATCAAACGACACTCAATGGTGTAGAAAAGCAGGAGGCACGTTGGAAGAAAACGCTTAGCATGACTGACCGCATGATGGGCGAAGCCCTTGGCCAGCTTTATGTTGTCAAAGCCTTTCCTCCAGAAGCAAAGCAAGACATGGTTGGCATGCTGGGATATATTCGCACGGCGATGGGAACCCGTATCGATCAGCTTCCCTGGATGTCGGATGAAACGAAGAAGGAAGCACATAAAAAGCTCGCATCTATTCGCATCAAAATTGGATATCCTGACGAATGGCGCGACTATGGCAAATTGGAAGTAGGGAATGAGAGTTATGCGCATAATATCCTCAAGGCACGCCAGTTTTCAAAAGCATATAATATCAACAAATACGGCCAGGCTCCAGACCCAAATGAGTGGGGCATGACGCCACCAACAGTAAATGCATACTACAATCCATTGCAGAATGAAATTGTATTTCCAGCAGGCATTCTACAACCGCCTCTCTATGATTATAATGTAGATCCTGCTGTGAATTTTGGAGGAATAGGCGCAGTAATCGGCCACGAAATTTCGCACGGGTTTGACGACTCTGGTCGTCGTTATGACTGGCAGGGAAGCTTGCAGGACTGGTGGACGAAGGAAGATGATGAGCGATTCAAAAAGCGTGCTGACAAGCTCATTGCGCAGGCAAATTCATACGTGGTCCTGGACAGTCTGCATGTAAATGGAAGGCTTACTTTAGGTGAAAACATTGCTGACTTAGGCGGTATTCTAATCGCTTATGAAGCATTCAAACTATACCAGAAGGATCATCCGGTAAGCGAAAGCATAAACGGGCTTAATCCTAGTCAGCGATTTTTCATAGCGTTTACACAAGTTTGGAGACGCAAGATACGCGACGAGCGCGCGAAGCAGCTCCTCCTCACCGATTCACATGCTCCTGGCGAGTATCGCGGTAGAATGCCCCTCACCAATATCCCTGCCTTCTGGGAAGCATTCGACATCCCAAAGGGATCACCCATGCGTGCTTCGGATAGCACCTTGGTGGAGATTTGGTAATGCTGATTAGCTGATTAGCTGATTAGCTGATTAGCTGATTAGCTGATTTACGATTTGATGATGAATAATGGACGGTTAATTTGTCATGAATAATTATTCATGACTCATGGTTCATTATCAAATCAGCTAATCAATAAATCATCAAATCAATCACTCATCTCCAAAGGAAATTCCCAGGCTCCTCGCAATACTTACAAGCTGCCCATGGGCATCGACGTAGTTATAAGCCTCGACGGCTTCTTTCAAGGAAACATCGGTGATGGCTTGCCCTTTGAGGGCGACCATGCGGCCAAACTTGCCTTCGGCGGCTAGTTCAAAAGCTTTTACGCCAAAGCTGCTCGCCAGCACGCGATCAAATGCAGTAGGAACACCTCCACGCTGAAGGTGGCCCAATACGCATACGCGTGTATCGTGCTTAAAGCCTCCGGCTTTCAATTCGGCAGCGAGCTGATAGCCCACGCCTCCAAGTCGCACATGCTCGTAACCAGCCTCGTCGGTCACGGTTCCTACGACGGTTCCAGCCAGCGGCTTCGCCCCTTCGGCGATGATGACATTGGAGAATCCACGGCGGCCCTTGTAGCGACCGTTGAGGCGCTTGACGACTTTCTCTACATTGAATGGTATCTCGGGAATCAGACAAACCTCTGCCCCACCCGCAATCGCAGCATGCAACGCAATCCAGCCCGCATCGCGGCCCATCACTTCCATAATCATGGTGCGATTATGACTGGCTGCTGTCGTTACGAGCTTATCCACCGACTCAGTAGCGATCTGGACGGCTGTCTGAAAACCAAAGGTCATATCAGTAGCAGAGAGGTCGTTATCGATCGTTTTGGGAACGCCTACTACGGGAAGACCCATTTCAAAAAAGCGCTGCGAAATTCGCTGGGAGCCATCTCCACCGACACTAATGACGGCCTCAATACCCAGATCTTTCGCTGCTTGCACGACTTCTGCTGAGCGGTCCTTAGTTCCCCAGGAACCGTCAGGATGTTCTACCGGAAAATCAAAGGGATTGCCCTTATTGGTGGTTCCGAGGATCGTTCCTCCTCTGTAATGAATTCCTCCCGTCAATGAATGATCGAGTTTTACGATTTCTTGCGGGCTGCGAAGAAGTCCATTAAAGGCTTCGATTGATCCATAGACCTCCCATTCACCTGTTTGGATGGCAGCTTTGTATACTGCTCTGATGACGGCATTCAGTCCGGGGCAATCGCCGCCACCGGTGAGGATGAGTAGTTTTTTCATTAAAAAAGGATGTTCAGGGTTATGTAAAAAGCAGACCTTGTTGTCGTCCTACCTCTGTCAGCGGTTTAAGCATAGTGGTGAAGCGCTGACAGAGGTTAAGGACGGCTTATTTTCAATCGCTGGGATTATTACAGAAAGTTAGCAATCCCATCACCATTATTTTGACTTTTGCTCATCTGCGTAACCAAATACCTTCTTCAAAAGCTCAGATGAACGTGAAGAGACATCAGTACGAATCTTGCCTTCCTGAATAGCAACTTTTGAGAAAAGGCCGTCCATGGCTTTGCCAGTTGCATAGCCTACCAGGTCAGTATTTACTTTCTTCACCAAAGGAATCTTGTTGTATGCACTTGTCACATCTGTCCATGCTTTTGTAGCACCAACTTTATCGAGTGATTGCTGAATTTTTGGAGAAAAAGCCTGAATTAAAGAAGCTGAGGTTGCTGTCTTGAAATAGTCAGTAGCAGCTTGCTTATTTCCACTCAACAGGATATTGCTTACATCATTAAAGCTCATGCCCTTGATGGCGTTGGCAAAAATAGGTCCTGCCAGCTTTGCGCCTTCTGATGCGCCAGCATTTAGCTTGCGCTCAAAATCAGTCACCAGACTTCCTAAACCGATGTCAGTCAATGTTTTGGCTACCACTTTAACATCGTCTGGAAAAGGAATTTTCACGAGCTGGTCATTAAAGTAACCGCCATCTTTACCTAATAATGATACTGCTTTGCCGATACCATTATTCAAGGCTTCTTTCAGGCCTCCAGCCATTTCAGAAGTAGAAGGAGGAAGTGGTGTAGTGAGGACTTGATTGAGGGTTTCGCAACCCGAACCGATGGTCATAAGGAGTCCAAGGAATGCGATTGTCAGCAGGTTTTTCATGTTAATCAAAGTTTGGTTTTATCGAAAAATGACTTGGCCGGGAAACCTCCCGGCAGGAATACGGCGTTGAATTTGGCCAAAAGGGTCGACACTGACAACTTCGCCGTTAGCGCCGAGGCCATGCGCCAGCCCTACATATAGCAGACCAGCCTGTGCATCCAGACTTAATGAGTAGGGATAAACCCAACGGTTTGTGGTAAAATCAGTACGAATTTTCCAATCCGCTAGTACTTCCTCGCGCTCCAGATCGATCCAGGCAATACTGGAATCGCGCAAGACATATGCTGTATTACCGGCTATCTGAAGTTCATTTTGAAGATTTCCCTGGAGAGGAATTGTGGCATCAATAGAAAGATCCAGAGCATTTATCCCTACCAGACCAGCTTGAGGATTTTGTGTAAAAAAATCTCCTCGACACGCTACCCAAAGCATATCACCCTGGATAGCTAGTTGGCCTGGATTCGTGAGCGGAAGTGAAATGATCGATAACAGTGAGTCCCGTTCCCGATCTATCACTGCAACACCTGCATTATTTTCGCCCACATAATTCCCAAGCGCTACAAAGACGTATTGCTTGGTTACGGCGACTCCTTCTGGAAAATTGCCAACATGTATTCGCTTTCGAATTTGCAGGCTAGATGCTTCAATGACAAACACACTACTATCCAGGAGTGAGCTTACATACAAAGCATCAGCGGTATAGCCCTTTATCGATCGTGGACTGCTACGTAAGCCGGCGGGTAAAGGTAAAGTTCTCTCAAGCGAAAGCGTACTTTCATTTAACTCATACAGTAGATGAGAGTTATTAACAATCACATACAACTTCCCATTTACAAAAACACCTTCCTGGGCCACGTCTCCCAACGGTTTACCGTTAATCCGTTCAAATATTCCAGCGCAGATAATGCTATCGGAATCATTGTAAACAAAGTCTAGTCGTCCTTCGTTGTTCCCGAAAGTTCCTTCATTCAAAATAATTACTCCTTCCTCAATGATTGTTTCACAGTTAAGAAAGGGCTCATTATCAAACGAAGGAGGAGCAAAACAACCAATCATGGTCGCACAAAGGACAAGTCCGGGTACAATACTGCAGCATTTTCGCATATTGTCTGCAAGTTAATGATGTTTGCGATCCTTATTACCTCATTGCTCATTCCTAAATCATTCAAGCCTCCAGCAATTTTTACTTACAAACGAAAATAACATGCAAAGAAAGCTTACGCTATTACTGCTCTTAATTATCACCTTCTCATTAAGTTTCGCCCAGGAGCGATATACCCTTAAGATTGAAGGAGCGGGTTTTGTCCCTGTTGAAAATGCATTGAGTATGGAGGCCTGGACAGTCGAGCAGGATGAAGTCTTCAAAGGGAAGGTTTACCGCATTTGGCAATTCAACTCAATCCCTACAACCAAGGAATGGGAGCGTATGGAAGAGCTTGGAGTAGAGCAATTGTTCTATTTACCAGAGCGAGCATTTTTAGTATCAATTCCTGAAGGCCTTAGTGCTGCAGATGCTCGCCCAAAAGACCTGCGTGCTATCCTTCCATGGGAAGCTCGTTTCAAAGCCCACGCTGAAATCAAAGCTGGAGCGCTTCCTGAATGGAGCATGGATGGCGACAAGGCTGTATTGTACATTTCGCATCATGCTGATGTAAACATGGAGGATGCACTTGCTGACCTGAACGCTCGTGGGTTCCGTGCATATGATGTAGCGCGTAAGGCGCGTTCATTTATGGTGCAGGTTGATCCTGAGCAAATCGACGACATTCTTGCACTTCCTTATATAAGCTGGATAGAGCCGCTTGCAGAGCCGGCAAAGCCGGAGGATATGCGTGGCAAAACGCTTCACCGTTCGAACGCTGTATTCAACAATACAAATGGAGTAGAATATGACGGTACTGGCGTGCATGTCATGGTACGTGATGATGGCTTTATAGGGCCTCATATTGATTTCAAAAATCGTATTTATGATTTCTCAAGAAATAATAATGGAAATCATGGAGACCTCGTAGGAGGTGCCATGGCGAGTGGTTCTAACTTCAATCCACGGATTAGGGGTAGTGCTTCCGGAGCTCAGGTATATGTCCTGAATTATGCATCGAGATTTAACGATAATACCCTACAGCTTCACCAAGATTCCAATGTTGTAATTACGAATTCAAGCTATTCGGATGGCTGTAATTCAGGATACTCAAATACGTCTGGCTTGCTCGATGAAATGCTGCTCGATAACCCTCATTTGATGCACGTCTTTTCTTCTGGAAATAATGGAGGTGCTGCTTGCCGTACACCATATGTTCCAGGTGCAGACTGGGGTAATATAACAGGTGGTCACAAGCTTGGTAAAAACGTCATTACAGTAGGAAACATTAACGATAACGGCATCATAGCTGGCAGTAGTAGTCGCGGCCCGGCCACAGACGGCAGGATTAAACCTGAGATCATGGCTAATGGAGTTGGATTCTTTAGCACTGACGAAAACAACACTACTTCTTCTGCTACTGGTACTTCGTTCTCTGCTCCTGCCCTTGCGGGTGTTATGGCCCAAATGTATCATGCTTACCGCGATTTGAATAGGTCTGAGCCTGATGCTGCTTTGATCAAATCTGTACTTATGAATACAGCAGACGATAAAGGAAACAAAGGCCCAGATTTTAGATATGGTTTTGGTAATGTAAATGCGAAAAAGGCATACCAGGTCCTGGAAGACAAGCGCTATGCTATCGATTCTGTAGACCTTTCTAGCAATACCAATATAGCATTCCAGGTTCCTGCTGGTTTGACTCAGCTCAAAGTAATGGTTTACTGGGCTGACAGGGAAGCTTTTGCAGGAAGTACAAAAGACTTGGTGGATGATCTCGATTGCACACTAAATGATCCTGCTGGAGGTATTTTCTCTCCACTTGTATTGAACTCTACTCCTAATGTTGTTGCACTCAATACGCCTGCTGCCCCTGGTCTTGACCAGCTTAATAACATGGAGCAATTTGTTATGGACAATCCTTCTGGCGGGGCCTACTCAGTTGATGTTTTTGGAAATATTGTCACGAATGGTGCTCGTAAGTTTTATGTGGTATTTGAATATATAAAACCAGAACTCGAGATTACTTACCCTATTGGCGGGGAGCGTTTTGTGCCTGGCGTAAGTGAAATTCTTCACTGGGATGCTCCTGAACAAGCTGGCGCATTTGATATTTGGTACAACAACGGAAAGGATACACTATGGCGCATCATCCGCCTGGGCCTGAACCAAAGCAATCGCCATTTCTCATGGCAAGTACCTAATGATATCACTGGCAAGGCAAAAGTGCGCATCACCTCTGGTGGAGGACTAATTGATGAAAGTCCGAATGTATTCAACATCATGACTCAAACTTCTAGTGTTTGGGTGTCGGCTGTGTGTCAGGATAACGTAAAAGTTTCCTGGATGCCAGTACAAGAAGCTGAAACCTATGAGGTCTATAAACTAGGTGATAAGTATATGGAGTTGGTCGGAATTGCTACTGATACGACCTTCTCGGTTCCGAATATTCGTTATCAAGAGGAGAACTGGTTTGCAGTAAGTGCTGTATCAGAAGAAAAAGCGCTTGGTCTGAGAACCATTGCAATCAACCAACGAGCTGGAAGGCTCGTGAACTGCGCACCTCAAGCACCGGTAGCGGGTTTTGGCTTTGAAAATAATGTCTGTGTGAGCACGCCAATTCGTATTCAGGATAGTAGCCAAAATGCTCCTGACAATTACTTTTGGTCTATTATTCCTGGAAGCTTTAACTATACTGGTGGAACAAACGCGATCTCACGTATTCCAATTGTAAACTTTAGTGCTCCTGGAGTTTACAGCATTTCACAAATCGTAATCAATCCTCAGGGAAGAGACACCATCATCAGAACCATTACTGTTAGTCCGCGTCCGAACGTAAGCTTCACTTCAAGCCGTACTGGCAATGATGTTCAGTTTACTACTCCTTCGACAGGTATCAATGGATATTTCTGGGAATTCGGTGACGGCACTACCAGCACTGATCCTAATCCATTACACACCTATAATCAGTCAGGTACTTTTCAGGTGAAGCTTACAGCTTCGACTTCTTGTGGAACGATCACTACAGAAGAGACGATTACCTTCTATCCTGTTTCGATTGAGCCATCGCTTGGAGGCCTTGATCTCAGGGTATATCCAAACCCTAACCAGGGTCAGTTCACAGTTCGTATCCACGATATCCAGCCTAGCACTGTAGAGATCGCGTTACGTGATGTGCTCGGTCGTGCTGTAAAGACATATGAAGGTAAAGCTGCTGCAGGATCTTTTGTCAAACAGTTTGACTGGAGCAATTTACAGGAAGGCATCTACTTGCTAAATGTAAAAGCAGGCGATAAGAATAATACGGTGAAGATTCAGATAAGGAAGTAAGGTTTAGCTATTGGCTTTTGGCGGTTAGCTTTTGGCAGCAGGGTAATCTGCCCAGAAGATAGCAGCCTCGAAGCTCTTTTTTGGCTAATAGCTAAAGGCCAAAAGCTAACAGCCTCTTACTCTTCTTTCAATCCAATAACAACGCGAGTAATAGCTTTTCGAAGGTATTGCTCGCGTTTGTCTTTATCATAGGCAGCAAGTTGCTGACTCATCATCAGCGAAATGTATCCGTGGACAGTACTCCACCAGTGATAAAAGACTTCTTCCTGATCAGCCTTAGGAGCAAGTGATTTAAAGATGCCGATGACAGGTTGGCTCGCTCTTCGTAGCTCAACGGTCGTAGTCTGAGAATCTACGAAGACGCCCTCCAGGTTAAACATAACCTGATACAATTCGGGGAAGTCCTGCGCAAAGCGCCAATACGAAAGCGAAATGTTCACTAACTGCAATTCAAACTGGGAAGCACTAAGCTGAGCTTTTTCGATATAGCTACGAAGTGTAGCAAAGCCATCGCTTTGCAAGGTTCTAAGCAACTCCATCTTACCTGCAGGAAAATGCTGATAAATCACAGGTGCGCTATAGGAAATGCCTTTGGCAATAGCACGAATAGAGACTTTGCGCCAGCCATCTTCGATGGCTATCTGCCGGGCAGCCTTGAGAATGCTGTCGCGGACGGTTTGGTTGTGGCGGGCCTTCCTGGCCTTGATGCGGGCTTTGATAGCATCATCGTAGCTCATAAAAAGAGTGGTTTATCTAACAATTTTAGGGAATTATTAGCTTTTTGCCAAAAAAAGTTGCCAAGCAACAAAATGACGCCTCAGGCGTTTGTAGCCCTATGAAACATCTTTTGCTGAGTCTTCTGTGTTTTTGCGCCCTTCTGGCAAATGCTCACAGCCAAAATGTGACAGCCATGTCGGTTGCCGAATTTGAACAACGGATTTCAAAAGAAAGCGACACCTTGTATGTCTACAACTTCTGGGCTACCTGGTGTAAGCCTTGCGTGGAAGAGCTACCTTACTTTATCGAAAGCGACTCTTTATATCGTGACAAGCCTGTGAAGGTGATACTGGTTTCGCTCGACTTTGAAGGCCAACTGGAGGCACAACTCACACCTTTTCTCCAAAAGAAAAACATACAAACAGAAGTCTGGTACCTGACGGATGCTCACAAACGAACATCGAAAGGCTGGATTGACAGAATCTCCCCTTCCTGGTCAGGCTCCATTCCTGCGACCTTACTCGTTGGAGGTACGTCCGAGACCTATACTTTTAAAGAAGCAACATTCACACGTGAAAGTCTGGCATCATGGTTAAAGCCATTTTTGCCCTAAGTGACATATATTGCAACAGCCGTCTAACTAACATTAAAACACTAAAACAACAGTTTCTTATGCGATTGACTACCATCTTTCTACTAAGCCTAGCGCTCATCATCGGGATTGCCGCCAACACTGCCAAGCAGGGTTATGCTATCGGCGATAAGGCAATGTCATTTAATTTGCCTGATGTAACTGGGGAAATGGTTTCTCCAGCCAGCATGGCGGATGCCAAAGGTTTCATTGTCGTCTTCACATGCAATCACTGCCCATTTTCAGTGAAATATGAAGACCGAATCATTGAGCTTAATAACGCCTATGCAGAAAAAGGATATCCTGTTATTGCGATTAATCCTAATGATGCAAAAGCCTATCCTTCTGATTCATATGAAGCCATGAAGGAGCGCGCAGAAGCAAAAGGGTTTACATTCCCTTACTTACATGACGAAAGCCAGGAAGTGGCTAAGGCATATGGCGCCACCAAAACTCCTCACACTTTCGTAGTTGAGAAAGTAGAGGAAGATTTGATCGTGCGTTATATCGGAGCGATTGATGATGATACCAACGGAGCTGATGTAGGCGAGACCTACGTTGAGGCTGCTGTTAATGCGCTCATCAAAGGAAAAAAAGTAAAAACAAAAGAGACTAAAGCAGTCGGTTGTAGTATCAAGTGGAAGAAGTAAGCTTCCCCTAGATCAAAACTATGATCTCGCGCCGGATGAGCCCTTAGGCTCATCCGGCTTTTTTTATATCTTAGTCTTGGATTATGGAAAAGGATATACGCATTCTAATCATAGAAGATGAGCCTTCCATGCGGCTAGGCCTCTCTGACAACCTACAATTCGAGGGCTATTCAGTAGAAGAGGCCGTTGATGGAGAAGCAGGTCTGGATTGTCTACTCAAAAATGAATATGATCTTGCATTACTCGATGTCATGATGCCTCGAAAATCTGGCTTTGAAGTTTGTAAAGAAGCAAGAAAAGAAGGCATCACTACTCCGATCATTCTGCTCACTGCCCGCGGGGAAGAACTGGACAAAGTGCGGGGACTTGAATGGGGAGCAGACGATTATATCACCAAGCCATTTGGTCTTGGCGAGCTCATGGCACGCATCAAGGCTGTCCTTCGCCGAACACAAGGACCCAGCAGTTCTCAACAGCAAAGTGTATTTTCTATAGGCAAACTTAAAGTTGACTTTAATAACTTTGTTGCCGAATCCGATACAGAAGGAGTTCTTAAGCTATCTCATCGTGAGTTTGAAATTCTGCAATACCTATACACACACCGAAATAAAGTCGTAAGCCGAGACGAGCTTTTAGAAAAAGTGTGGGGTTATGATAACACTCCTACAACGCGAACTGTTGACAACTTCATCGCCAGACTCCGGCAAAAAATAGAGCCAAATCCCGACAGCCCAACTGTCATCCTTACCGTTCATGGGATCGGTTATAAAATGCTTTAGCAATTCATATGAAAAGAATACTTACTCCTATTTTGCTAGCTACATTATTCGTACTAGCTGGTTGTGAAACCACCAAGCCTTTTTATGCCAAACAAGAACGAGATTGGCAGAATCGAACACTTCCTGACAAAGAACTTTCCCATACCGTTTGGCTGGTGGGAGATGCAGGAGAGTCTAGTCGACAACCACTAGACTCAGCACTGGCCTTACTGCGTGCGCAGGTAGACAAATCCAATGAGAACTCAGCCGTAGTGTTTTTGGGTGATAATATCTACCCAGCAGGCCTTCCCCCAAAGGGAGATTCTACACGCGCACAGGCAGAAAGCCACCTGATGGCACAACTCGACGCCATCAAAGGTCTCAAAGGGCGCCCTTTCTTTATTCCAGGTAATCACGACTGGAACAGGATGAAGGAAGGAGGTCGCGAATATGTGATTCGTCAGGCAGAATTCATTGAGGAATATCTTGATAATGATGCCGTATTTTTTCCAGAAAACGGTTGTGGTGACCCTGTAGCTGTAGAGTTATCCGACAATCTCACGCTTATCATGATTGATACCCAATGGTGGCTTCAACACTGGGATGGCGAACCCAAAATCAACAAAGGCTGTGAAATCAAATCACGCGCAGAACTCGAAGCTAAGCTCGCCTACTTAATTGATGAGTATGACGATACCAATATGATTCTCGCCATGCACCACCCTATGTTTACACAGGGTTCTCACAATGGCTACTTCCCACTTACTGAGCACGTATTTCCACTTACCTATCTAAATGAAAGCCTATACATTCCACTACCAGTAATCGGTTCTTTGCACCCAATCAATCGGTTTCTGGGTACTTCACGTCAGGATGTTACGAATGCGCTCAACAAGCGCCTGATGGATGTAATTGACCGTGTTACGTTCCGAAAAGATAACATGGTCATTGCTTCTGGCCACGAACATAATCTCCAGTATTTCAATGTAGATGAAAAACACTTTATCGTAAGTGGTGCAGGTTCAAAAAAGAGCTATCTAAAGCGTGGCCTTGATGCGAATTTTCTTTTCGAACGTCAGGGTTTTGTAAAGCTCAATTATTACAAAAACGGAGAGGTTTGGATGGAGTATTGGGTAGCAATCAATAAAAAAGGCCAAGGAAACCTCGTTTTCAGAAAGCAGCTTAGTGGTGTAGATTTACAGGGTGATGCAGAACCCGAGACTACGTTTCAGGAAACATGGGTAGACAAGCCCGATTCTATAGGGTATATGGCCGCTCCAAACTACGATGCAGGAAAAGGGAAACGCTTTTGGTTAGGACGTAATTACCGCGACGCATGGACTGATCCTGTAAAGCTTCCAGTGCTGGATATGGACACAACACTTGGGGGCCTTGTTATTCTAAAAAAAGGAGGAGGACAACAATCGACGACTTTTAGACTTAGATCAAAACGAAATGGAAAGCAGTATGTCCTACGCTCAATTTATAAAGACGCTACACCTACCCTACCGGATTTTGCAAAAAACACAGCGATTGACTCAGTATTCCAGGATCAGATGTCAATGGACCATCCTTACGGAGCTTCGGTTGTCGCTCAACTAGCTGAAGGAGCCGGGGTATTTCACGCGAATCCAAAGTTCTTTTATGTACCAAAACAACCCAGACTAGGAGACTTCATGGATTATGGCGATCAGGCGTATTTGTTTGAAGAACGGCCGGCCGGTAATCGTGAAGATGTAGACGGTTTTGGCAACTCTGAGAAGATCATTTCTTTTCGTAGTATGCTGGAAAAAACAACCGATGATCCTGATGATATTATCGATGGAAAATCCGTCCTTCGGGCACGTCTGTTTGACATGTTGGTAGGAGATTGGGACCGTCACGATGATCAATGGCGTTGGGCCAGGTTTGAGGAGGATGGCAAAAAAGTGTATCGCCCTATACCAAGGGATAGGGACCATGCTTTCCTGAGTTTTCGTGGTGTGCTTCCCTGGATTGCAAGTCGCCCCTGGGCTGCACGCCAGTTGCAAAGCTTCAACAAGAAATTTGGCGATATAAAGGGGCTTAATTTTAATGCAAGACACTTCGACCGAGCATATCTTACAATGCTGACTCGGGATGATTGGCGCGCTATTGCCGAAAGTATAAAACAGGATCTGACCGATAAGGAAATCGAAGATGCAGTGCGTTCATGGCCTAAAGAGCTATATCAGCTCAATGGCGAAGAACTCATCGCAAAACTAAAATCAAGAAGAGATCAACTAGTAGATGCAGCAATGGAACATTACAGTTTTATTGCTAAAGAAGTTGAAGTAAGGGGAAGTAATGAACCCGATTTGTTTGAAGCTGAATACCTCGCCAATGGAAATCTCCAGGTAAAGGTATTTGATATCAACTCCAAGGGAACAAAAAAGGTCCTTTTCTATGACCGTATTTTCCTACCAAAAGAGACAAAAGAAGTTCGTCTTTATGGGCTCGAAAACGATGACAAGTTCATTGTAAAAGGCGATAAGCAACGTAAAGTCCGTCTGCGCATTATTGGTGGTCCGGGTAAGGATATTTTCAATTCTGACAACCTTGAAGGAACTCAAAACCGTGTAGAGATTTATGATAATACTGTGGAGAAAAATACGATTACAGAAGGCTCTACGGTGGACGATTGCCATTGCGAAGATGACGACACTAATATTTACAATCGTCTTTCCTTCAAGTACAACAACACCCTGCCTATTATCGTGGCCAAGATCAATCCCGACGACGGCCTCTTCCTGGGGCTAGGATATGATCGCACAGCTCACGGATGGGGTCATGATCCCTTCAAGACCAAAGAGAAGATATCGGCAAACTTTGCTTTTGCGACCGGAGCGATGGCGCTTAATTATGATGTCTTATGGAATAACGCTATTGGAAACTGGGACTTCGGTGGTGAAATATATTACGCCACTCCTTCTTTCGTGACCAACTATTTTGGCAGAGGAAATAATACGACGAACCCTAATACAGATCGTGCAAACTTCAACTTCAACCGATTACGCTACAGCCAACTCTATGTAAAACCTAGACTTGTACAGCAGTTCGGTGGTGGCGATCAGTTTTTCACGATAACAGGTGGCTATACTTACACGGAGGCCCAGCGTACAGAGGATAGAATTACAGCACCTGGCAATGACAATATATCAGGCCTCATGGATAGCGATTTTGAAGCAAAACACTATGCATCCCTGAGTCTCAAGTATAATGTAGATCGTGCAGATGCCAACCTCTTCCCTAAACGGGGCATTCGCTTCTCGGCAGAAACGGGCATCAATCAAGGACTTCAAACAGGTGGTAATCGATTTGCCTATGCGCAAACCGAACTGACATTTTACTACACACCACTCAGTCCTTTCCCGCTTACATTCGCTTTCAGAGGTGGCTGGGCAGGCAACTTTGGTGATACAGAGTTCTTCCAGTCTCAATTTTTGGGAAGAAGAAACGGCTTGCGTGGTTTTAGAGCAGAGCGTTTTGCAGGTGATAAAGTAGCCTATTTGAATTCAGAAGCAAGGCTAAAACTAGGTGTAATTCGTGGCATCCTTCCGAATGTGGAAGTAGGTCTTATTGGCGCTTATGATCAAGGTCGTGTCTGGCTGAAAAATGAAAACTTCAATAATTGGCATCGTAGCTTCGGTGGTGGCCTTTGGATCGCACCTTATGAAGTTATTTATATATCAGGCACACTCACAAAAGGGATTATCCAGGGAGTCGAGGAAAGCACCTTTGCTGACTTCAGGCTAGGATTCTGGTTCTAGTACCTTTGGTGTTAATGGGTCATTAGATCATTCGTCATAAAAAATCGCCGCATGTAAATTGCTACATGCGGCGATTTCAATTTTGCACTTTCTAATATGCACTTAAACTCTAAACCTTTGAAGCCTACGGCCCATTCTGGAGTAGAGAAAAGGCATGCCTTTTCTCTACTCCTTTGCATGCATTTTCTCTACTCTTTAACAGAAAAATCCTTCTTCTTCAGGCCAGTGTTAATCTTGATTTCTTTCAAAACAAAAGGAATCGTTGTAGGGCCTACTTCCTGCATTCTGCTGTGGGCAAACATGACACCTTCGACAGCTTTGTAATCGCCGTAGCTTACTGACTGAATGGCCTTCTGTCCTCCTGGCGCCTCTACTTCGCGCTCCATTCTGACAAGGAAACCAGAAGCGGCATCGAAGTAGTAGGTTGAAACCTCTTCAACTGGATTCACTACTCTTAGCGCGAAAGCATCTTTGCCATCGACTCGCTCCATCGCTACGAGCTCGACCGTGTAGCCAGCCTCGGCATAGTTCACAAACGGAAATGGATTTGCCTTCATAATGGCCTTTTGAAGCTCAGTTCCTTCAAGGTTTTTGCGGCCAGACTGTGAGTTTGATTCATAAGCAGCTTTGCCATCTGTTTTGGAAGATTGACTAAAGAGCTCTTCTCCTTCTTCATTTTCCACAACAAACTTGTTATAAGACATATTAGGAAGCAGATATTTCACCTTTAGTTTTGCAGGCTGCTCCATAAAAGTAGCTTCGTACTTCATGGTAATATCTTTGATCTTTTCAAGCTTACTTTCGCCCCCCAGGGCACTGACATATTTGGCAATGATATTCTTAGCGGTAACACCTTTTGGCAATTCGCGCTTTGGGGCTTCCTGCATTTCAGCATTTGGGCTCATATAACGCACCTCCCCAAATTTCGCCAGGCCTTCAGCAATCTCAGAGCCTTTGCCTACAATCATCACAATCGCCTTTTCAGGATTGATAATTCGGCGGGCAGCACGTTGTACGTCTTCAATCGTCACTGCTTCCAGGTTCTTGAGATAATTCTGGTAGTAATCCTTAGGAAGATTATAGCGGTCGACATTCAGGGTAAAATTAGCGACTGTGCTGGCTCTTTCGAGCGAACGAGCAAAACCACCCATCAGATAATTCTTGGCGTCTGAAAGCTCTTTAGCCGTAACAGGCTCCTGGCGAAGGCGCTCAAACTCGTTCAATATTTCCTGAACAGCGCTATCCGTAACCGAGGTACGCACCGATGCTGAAGCAGATATTTCTCCTACCAAATTATCAGATTCAATACTAGAGTAGCAGCCATAGGTAAACCCATGATCTTCACGAAGATTTTGGAACAAACGCCCCAATGCTCCTCCACCCAATACCTGATCCAGTACTTTGATTGCAAAAATGTCCTTATCACCTGGCTTAAGCTCAATAGGATACGTGACATCCACTTTTGACTGAGCAGAAGAAGCACGATCTACAAGCGCCACATAACGCGCCTCAGGTGCTGAAGGCTTGGAATATGACTGAGCAGGCACATCTCCACGTTGCCAGCTACCAAAATTATTCTTAGCGATCTCCATCGCCTGCGTTTGACTTAAATCACCTACCATCACCAGATATGAAATATTTGGCTTGAAATAGGTATTGTATAGGCCCTTGACATCTTCGATGGCGATATTTTTCCAGGTATCCTCAGAATCAAATTCTCCATAAGGGTGATCCATTCCATATTTCAAAACACCTGACACACGCGCCGCAATCGCGTCAGGGTTATTTGCCTGAACAGCTAGCCCTGACAGCGCCTGCTTCACTTCACGATCAAGCGCTGGCGCAGGAAAAGCAGGTTCGATCACAGCGGATGACATCAATTTAGCAAGGGTTTCGCGGTGCTTGGAAAGCCCTTGAGCGTAGGCTCCACGAGGAGACGTGGAGAAATTCGCGCCAATCATATCGATAGACTTGGCAAATGCTTCCTCATCCATTGAGGAAGTGCCTTTGGCGAGCATATCGCCCATCGCCTGGAGCATACCTGCTTTGTCACCTTCAACTATAGGATTATAGTTTACATACAACTGGTATGCGACTGTAGGCAACTTGTGATTTTCTACCAAAATGACTTTCAGGCCATTTGGTAATTCAAAGCGATATGGCTCTGACATTTTCACCTCAGGTGCTGGACCTGGCGCAGGCGGAAGCTCTTGGGCAAAGAGCGTACTGCTGATCAGCGTCAGCAAGAGTGTTATAAAACGAATATTATTCATGTTTACTTGTTGGCTTTGGGTAGATAATACAGCACGATACGGTTGTTCACATTCAGGTATTTTTTCGCTACCCGCATGATATCCTCGCGTGTCACGTTCAGGTAGCGAGATAGCTCAGTATTGATCAGGTCGGTATCACCATAAAGGACATGATACTCAGCCAGCGATGATCCAATACCGGCTACTGAGGTTTTTTCATTTACAAAACCGGTCTCCACCTGATTTCTGAGCTTGGTAAATTCTTCCTCAGTAATAAGCTCTTCTTTCATCTTTTTGATCTCTGCATCGATCGCGTCCTCAAGCTTTTCTGCTGGTACCCCCATATTCGGAATGGCAAACATCATGGTAAGTCCAGGATCTTCAGTAGGGAGCGGGAATGCTCCAGCTGCGAGTGCAATTTGCTCGCGATTCACCAGATTGCGTGTCATACGTGAGCTTTCGCCCTGAGACAACACTTGCCCTAGCATGCTCATCGCATAGAAGTCAGGGTCTTTGAATCCTGGTGTTCTGTAGCCAAAAACTACTGCTGGTAGGCGAACATTATCATAAACGGTATCGCGGATTTCGCTCTCAAGCGCAGGTTCTACGACGGTTACACGTGGGATATCAGCGGTGCCTCTTTTTACATTACCAAAATACTTCTTAACCCATTCTTTCGCCTGGGCAGGCGTGATATCACCGGCAATACATAAGGTCGCGTTTTCAGGCACATAAAAAGTCGAGTGAAAATCGCGAAACTCCTGAATATCGGCTTGGTCGATATACTGAGCTGAACCGATCGGCTGCCAGTTGTAAGGGTGCTTGGTAAACGCACGCTTGAACATTTCTTCTAACAGCGAGCCGTAAGGCTGGTTTTCGTAACGCTGCTTGCGCTCTTCTTTTACTACAGCGCGCTGCGTTTCCACGCCTTTTTCGTCAATAATCAAATCAGTCAAACGCTCAGCTTCCATCCATAGCGCACGCTCCAGGTAATGAGACGGCACAATGTCATAATACAGTGTGCGGTCAAAGTTCGTGGTAGCATTGATGGTTCCACCGATGCCTTCGATCATTTTGAAATACTCACCGCGACCGATATTAGATGAACCTTCAAACATCAAATGCTCAAAGAAGTGTGCAAAACCTGTGCGGTCACTCCGTTCATTTTTGGAGCCTACGTGATAGACGAGTGTTACAGCAGCGATAGGCGTACTGTGATCCTCATGAAGGATGACATGCATGCCATTGTCCAGGTCGTATTCTTCAAACTGAATACGATTCATTTGGGCTGAGGCAACACTTCCACTAAAGAAAGCGAGCAACAGAACCAAGAAACGAGATTGTTGTGTCATGAATATAAATTGATTGAAATAGAGATGTGTAAGCTATTACCATGTGTGTTTCAAACATGGTCTAAGTCGTCCATAATCGCTAATTATTACGATCCTTGACAAACCCATATGTGTGGTTTTTATAAAACAGGTTAGCGCTTGCGGATTAAGGCTGTTCATTCAAAAAATTGAAGTAATAATGACGCTTTGAAATCCTTATCGCCATTTTCTACAGCTAAATAGCTGGTGGCTGAGTGGAGTCGAAGCCACAATGGTAAGAAAATCTGTCGATTTTTGGTTGAGAGGCCTTCGACTCCGCTCAGGCCACAAAAGGGTTTTTGTTGGTTTAAGCTCGTTTTATAAGGAAAAGGGGCGTTTTGTTTATTACGAAAAAATGAATAAACACCCCTAATTGCTGATTTACTATTAACAATTGCAGAATGAGCATTCATTGCGCTAGACTTATTAGAAGTCGGCTTCATTACAGGAAGCTCCTGACATGGCTCCACCCACTCCATGAAAGCATACACCGCAGGATTACCTTTCCATACTTCCACCGTCGGTGTTCCACTTATTTCCAGCGCTCCTTTTCCGTTGTTCCAAACATAGCTTTTGAGGACCAGACCAGCATACGGAGGATTTTGAATAAAGCGCATGCGTTCAATGTAGTGCGCCCGCTGCCACTCTCCGGCCAGCGTACTATCATAAAATTGATGTAGCGGCTTACTTGTCCAGGCGATATTCTCGCCTGTTTTGACATCCTCCAGACTCAGAACAAGCTGCAAGTCAGGATCAGGAGTGCTGTAGCTCCGAAAGTCTGTATAGACATGCAAAATCTGGTGTTCGCAGTTTATATAATCGCTTAGCATTGCCTGGAAACTAGGGCCATATTCGATTTCTTCATCAAGCCAAAGCCGGGAAGTGTATAGGTTGTTTTCAGGCGTACCTGCCTTTCCTAATAGCAGAATTTCAGTTGTAGGCTTCCACTTTTCATGGATTACTGTTGGAAAATACTCCTGAGCGATGGCGGCATACGTCAGGTCCATTGGCTTACCTGCCCATGCCCACAGCATATGCTGGTGACTCGAGTCAGAAGCCCATTTTCTAAAATCGGTATATGAAATGGGATCATAACGATCATAATCTTGTTCAGCACCGCCATCAGACAAATGATAGCGCAGATAAGCCGGATTGGTCACACTGGCGATAGACGCAAGTCCTTCTTGCGGAGCCATTTGTAGCTCTTTTGCTAATTGTCCTGTACCTCGATTATAAAAAAGGTCATAATGCTTTCTATCCTGAATAAGGCCGGTCGTTCCTATTAATAAAAAAAGGATCGTCAGTACCACATTGCCAGCTGGAGAACGCAGAGTTCCCAGCCATCCAAAGAGTGCCATAAGCAGAAAAGGAAAGCTAAAAAACAGACTATTCAGATGCAGTAAAGGGTTCCGGGTATGCGAATAAATAAAGCCAAAAATAAATGGGATAATGGCAAGCGCGATCACATATAACCAAGGTTTGGGCTGTGAATGTTCTACAATTTTTTTTCTAAAAAACACCCCAATAGCAGCCACAATTCCCGCCAGTAAAACAACTGATAACCAGCCGTTTAGGCCTATTTGAATCCAATCCAAAAATAAAGAATACGAAGGCTTACTCAGCCATCCTCCAATGCCGCCGGTCTGTATTTGTGTTAAAAAAATCGAGATATGAGGCAGATATAGAAATCCGACCAGAAGCCAGCTTTGCACATAACGCTTGCGCAGTGAAGGCGCAGTCCTCAACAGGCCCAGTAGTCCGATCAAACCAGCCTGCAAAGCCGAAAAGTAATGCGTGTACAGGCATAAACTTGCAAAGAGCACCATCCAAATAGCCTGCGTCCAACTACCATCCTTTCGTCTAAATTGCTCCTGATGAAAGGCTAGCGCCAAAACAAAGCACATTCCTGCACCATAGGGCCGAATCGAAAGGTGATTCAACAGTACATAGGACGAAGTGGCAAGCACCGTCATAACTACACTCGCTACGCCTAATCCAAACCAAAGCCGACTAAGCCGGAAGGCATAGACCAGCCCCAACAAGCTCAATAGCATAAATGGTATGCGAATGGGCCAGGTGCCGGTACCGACCAAATTGGTCCAGCCATATAAAAAAAGCTGAACGCCCGCAGGATGTCCGTCTGGTTTTATTCCTTTTTCGATCAACTCCCCTACTCCATCATATTGTAATCTCACCAACGCGCTATGCTCATCATTACCGAGCATAAAGTCGTCGGCACGATAGAGGCGCAGCCCAACTGCTACCACCATGATTAACATGCATATGATTAGCGGGGAGGAGTATCGCTTCATATCGATAGGTTTACACGATAACCGGAGTGTCTGCGGACATTAAATACGCGCCCTTCATCCAGCATCAGGTATTGTCCTTTTATGCCTAGCAAGGTTCCCGATATCTCAGGAAGCTTGTCCAGATTCACGCTTTTTACCTTGGCTGGATACTCCGTTACAGGATAATGAATCTCCTGGATGTGATCTTCATCTGAGATGTAATCCTGATGATCTTCACTCAATAACTGACCGACGCGGGCCTTTTCGGCGAGCAAGTCAATCCCTTCCGGAATGTCATTTTTCAGCATGCGCTGCCAGGAGGTTTTGTCGGAGAGATGCGCCTTGAGGGAAACTTCTATTTCGCCTGCGAGTTGCCTGTAGGGCGTTTCGGCCAGGATAATCGCCTGAAAGGCTCCCTGATCTATCCAGCGCGTGGGCACTTGATCTTCACGTGTTACGCCGACCTTAAGCCCACTCGAAATCGCAAGATATACTACATGCGGCTTGACGTGGTTCATACGTTCCCAACCGATATCTCTGCCGATACCTTTGTGGCCTTCACAGCGTTCAGGATTGATAATGCATGGCGAGCTCTCCGGCGCACTGGCAAAACATGGATAGCAGTACCCTTGACCAAAAGATTTCTCCGTTTTTCTTCCACAACGAATACAAAATATATCACCACTAAATGCAATACTGATAGGCTGACCGATATAGGTATTCATCGCAAGAATTTCGCTTCCGTGCAATGCGAGTTTGTATTGTACAGGATCGCCCAGTCGGGTTCCCATTTTCCTCAAATCTCCTGTGTAAGACTGCATTATTATTTTGTTTCGAGTTATGTGTTGAAAGTTTTGGGTTTGACTGTGTTATGAATTATTTAAACCAGTTAGAATAAGCCTTCAGTAGCGAAAATTCATGCATTATCTCTACACGAACGAACTCAAAACGCCTAACCCAAAACACAAAACTAATCTATTACTTTTTAGCATATGGAAGCCTCTCTAGCGCTTCAGTTTTATGATAGCGATCCAAACCGGAAATCGTCACCGTGTTTAGTCGATCCAAATATACAAAGCCGTCTTCACCGACCGCTTTGGAAGGAATACTCAAACTTACCACCTCTCCTACTACGAGTTGAGTTTGGTTGGCGAGGATCGTGTGGAATTCTTTTGCTATCAGCCCTATTTTGATGTGAGCTTCTTTTACAAATGGAGCCGAAAATCCTGGCAGCATCTCAGCCTCAAGGCCTACAGCATCAAATTCAGATTCATCAGCATCGTAGCGTGCACTGGTTTGGTGAGCCTGCGGATATATATCTTGATGCACATGGTTCAGGGTAAAAAAGCGATTGGCCCGGACATTTTCCAAGCTATGGCGCGGCACTACCTGGGGACGAAACAACACACCCATAAGGGGCGGATTGGCTCCTACATGAAAAACCTGGCTAAAAAGGGCCAAATTATTAACCCCACTCAAGCTCTGACTTCCTAATAAGCAAGCGCTCTTAAAGCCGCTCAGGCAGTTGATAAGATTGCGTCTGTAGGATTTATCCAGCTTACGTATATCGTCTGCTCCCCAAGCTTGTACATGTTCATCCATTTCGCAAAGGTATGGATTGGCAGAATTAATTAAGGAACGGAGATAAGATAAATAATCAATTTTGCGCTGCTATTTTTTTCATTAGGCAAGGAAAAAGGGTTCGATCATAGCGTGCTATATGAGAACTTCTTTTGTCATAGCGTAATGGGAAAAGAGTAAGCAAAAAGGTGATTTATTCTATCAACGTTCCTTACATTTGCGGCCTAATCTTTTACCTGATCAAACAAAACACAGCTTTTGTGATTATTACAGGTACCAAAGCTTATTTCGATTTTTTAAACAATATGCGCAGTAGAAAAATTATTATGGCTGTCCTCGCGATAGTCATATTCATCATGGGTATTCTAGTTATGACAGGGCTTTCCAGTCTAAAAAAAGCCCCGGAACGCAAGATTCCCCCAAAGATCATTAAGCGAGTTAAAGTTAAAACGGTAACGAATGCTCCTGTGGAGAGTCGTATAGAACTCACCGGTAGACTTGCTGCTCGCGATAAGGTTGAGCTTTTCGCAGAAGTCGGAGGTGTGCTAAGAGGCAACAGCAGCCGATTCAGAGAAGGCAATGCCTATTCCAAAGGTGGTCCTATGTTGGTTATCGATAGTAAAGAGGCTCGCCTGAATCTGATGGCGCAGAAAGCGGCTTTACTTAATCAGATCACCCTCATTCTTCCAGACTTAAAACTCGACTACCCGGAAGGCTTTGCAGACTGGAATGCCTATTTGGACAATTTTGATCCTGAGCAAAACATCAAAGCTTTTCCAGAAGCCAAAACTGATGCTGAGAAGTATTTTATTGCTTCCAAAAATCTCAAAAACCAATATTACAATATTCGCTCAGCAGAAGAACGCCTAAGGAAATATACCCTCTATGCGCCTTTTAGCGGTGTAGTGACAGAGGCTTTGGTACAAAATGGAACCCTCGTCCGAATAGGTCAAAAGCTAGGCACCTACGCCAGCAATTACGCATATGAGCTTGAGGTAGCTGCCAGCCAGAAGGACCTTGCTTTCTTGCGAAAAGGAGCAACTGTAGATCTCAAGGCCAAGGATAGCAAAGATGCCTGGAAAGGAAAAGTTGTCCGCATTTCAGAGACAATTGATCCAAACACGCAAACCGTTAAAGTTTATGTTGCAGTAAGTGGAAAAGACCTCCGCGAGGGCATGTATATGGATGCGATCATCGCTGGAACAAAAATCGAACAGGCAGTCGAGATTTCCCGCGCCCTTTTGTCCGATGACAATACTGTGTTTACACTGCGTGACTCGAACCTCGTTTCCCAATCTGTAGTGCCGATCAAGTTCACCACCACAGCCGTTGTGGTCAAAGGGCTTCCCGATGGGACGCAGCTATTACAAGAAGATGTTATTGGCGCATTCGAAGGAATGAAAGCAATCGGATACTAGATAAGAGTTCAAAGTTTCAGGTTTAAAGTTCAATGTTAAATACTGAGCTTATTACCCTAGAACTTTAAACCTTAAACATGAAACCTTAAACTACTATGCGTTCCATTATATCATATTTTGTAAAGTATCCGGTAGCGGGAAATGTGATCCTGATCACGATTCTCATATTCGGCTTGCTGGGCATGGTGAGTCTGCGTACAGACTTTTTTCCAGACTCAGAAAACCGAAATATTACCGTACAGCTCACGTATCCAGGTGCTTCTCCAGAGGAAATGGAAGAAGGTGTTATTCTAAAAATAGAGGATAACCTGAAGGGCATCACCGGAATAGAACGAATCACCTCTAAGGCTAGTGAGAACACAGGAAATATCAATGTCGAAGGTGAACTCGACTATGATATGGAGAAGTTGCTCACCGATGTCAAAAACGCGATTGACCGTATCCCTTCCTTCCCGGTTGACCTGGAGCCTCCGGTTATCTTCCGGCAGGAAAGCAGAAACCTTGCAATCGGATTCTCACTCAGTGGCGATGTCCCATTAAAAACACTCAAAACAAAAGCACGCGAAGTAGAAGCCGATTTATTAGCAATTGACGGGATATCAAAAGTCGATATTAGTGGTTACCCGGATGAAGAAATCGAAATCGCTGTGCGCGAGATGGATATGCGCGCCTATCGCCTCACATTTGCAGATGTGCGCGATGCTGTCCGAAACGCAAACCTGGAACTAACGGGCGGATCGATCAAAACAGAAGACGAAGAACTCCTTATTCGTTCACGAAATAAAGAGTATAGCGGAAAGGAATTGCGTGACATCATTGTAACAACTGCTCCCGATGGTAGAGCTGTTCGCCTATGGGAAGTAGCCGAGGTACGAGACCGCTGGGCTGACAGTCCTAATCGCGCCTACCTCGATGGTGCTCCCTCGGTCGCGCTCAACATCAGTAACACCAATTCGGAGGATGTCCTCTTTATCACAGAAACGGTCAAGGACTATCTCAAAGATTTTAATGAAACAGAAGAAATCATAAAAGGCACAGTCACAGCTGACTTTTCGGTAAGCCTCACTCAAAGGCGCGATCTACTCGTCAAGAACGGGTTCATCGGTTTTATCATGGTCATCTTTTTTCTGGCAATATTTCTCAATATTCGTTTGGCCTTCTGGGTTGCGCTGGCGATTCCGGTATGCTTTGCAGGCATGTTTGCGATCGGGGCGATCTTTGGCCTCACCATCAATGTCATCTCGCTGTTCGGGATGATCATTGTGATTGGTATTCTGGTGGATGATGGAATCGTAATTTCAGAAAACATCTACCAACATTGGGAGCGTGGCAAAAGCCGACTTGATGCAGCTATTGACGGAACACTGGAAGTGCTTCCTGCCATTACGGCGGCGATTCTGACTACGGTCGCAGCCTTTTCTGCTTTCTACTTTTTGGATGGAAGAACAGGAGAGATTTTTTCAGAAATGTCCTTTGTGGTTATTCTGACCTTGATTTTTTCACTTGTTGAAGGTGCCTTTATCCTTCCTGGACACGTGGGAGAGTCGCATGCCTTGGACCGTGATGGAAAAGATAAAAAGGGCTTCGACCGTGTGATGTCTCGGGTAGAAGGCGGCTCTAATCGGCTTATGGGCTATTTGCGAAACCGCGTTTATGCGCCTATTCTTCGCATTGGTATTCGCTACCCATTGATTATGATTTCTATTCCGATCACCCTGCTTGTGATTGGTGTGGGTGGAATTCGAGGAGGCTTTGTAGGCACTACATTTTTCCCATTTATAGATAGTAATGACCTCAGTATCACCCTCAAAATGCCCGCCGGAACACGGGAGGCAGAGACGGAGAAGTGGTTGATGTATATTGAAGAAAAGGCACGTGAGGTAAATGCCGAGATTGCCAAGGAGCGCCCTGACGGACTTGAGGTCCTGGAGCGCTATTCGCGCCGTATCGGCCCAAGTGCCTCGGATGGAACCGTCTCGATCCGCCTCGCTGACGGCGATAATCGCAACATGCCCAACATTGCCATTTCAAGCCGCCTCCGTAAGGCGATTGGCCGTATCGATGAAGCTGAACAGCTGACACTGGGAGGCAGAACCTTCTTTGGTAAGCCGGTCTCCATCGCCATGATGGGCAATGACCTTGGCCAACTGGAAGGAGCCGTTGAGGAACTAAAACAGAAGATCGGCGAGATGTCGGAAGTGAAAGATGTCACCGATAACAATCTCTCTGGTCTGCGTGAACTTAATGTTGAACTAAAAGAAAAGGCACGATTTCTTGGCCTCAACCTTCAAACCGTTGTAAGCCAGGTTCGCCAAGGCTTCTTCGGATATGAAGTGCAGCGCCTCCAGCGTGGCGAGGATGAAGTGCGGGTATGGGTTCGCTATGATGAGCGTGACCGTGCTTCTATTGGTCAGTTGGAGAATATGCGAATCCGTTTGCCAGACGGAAGGGAGTTTCCACTGAAAGAACTCGCAACCCTATCAGAGAAGCGTGGAATCGTCGCGATTAACCGCATCGACGGCATGCGCGAGATTCGCATAGAAGGCGATCTTGCAACCTTTGGTAGTAGCGCTTCGGATGTCAATGCGACGATCAAATCGGATATCCTTCCGGAGATTCTCGCCAAGTACAGCGGCGTACGCGCTTCCTTCGAAGGGCAGGCGCGCAGCGCGCAGCAGACGCAAGAATCCGGAACTCGGGTGATGATAATTATCGTGTTCATCATGTATCTAATGACGGTACTTACTTTCCGTTCATGGGGCCAAGCGCTTTTGGTTATTCCGCTACTGCTACCTTTCGGCCTTATTGGTGTTATTTATGGCCACTGGATTCACGACCAGCAGATCAGTATTCTATCAGGTCTTGGCATCATCGCCTTATGGGGTATTATGATCAATGACTCTTTGGTACTGATTTCCCAATTTAATCTACTCATTAAGCAGGGGCGTCCATTTGTAGAAGCTTTGTATGAAGCGAGCTTGTCGCGCTTCAGGGCGATTTTACTTACTTCCCTGACGACGGTTGCAGGTCTGTATCCGCTTATTCTCGAGACGAGTTTCCAAGCACGATTCCTCGTGCCTATGGCGATCTCGGTCGCCTGGGGCTTGATATTCGCCACCTTTGTGATTTTGGTGACGATTCCTTCTTTGTTGGTGTTGGCGAATAACTATCGAACTGCCCTAGCCTGGCTTTGGTATGGCAAGAAAATCGACCCAACTACGGTAGAGCCAGCGCTTAGAGGCCGGCTTCCTTTAGCATGGCTATGGGAATATCCTTTGTATGTCATAGCAGGATTTGCTGCGCTTAGTTTTATTGATTTTTCTCCTGAAAACAGTAGCGTAATTAAAACGATCTATTGGGGATCCGCACTTCTGATTTATGCCATCATTTGGATTACGCGCTTTATTGGAAGTGTTAGAAAAGGGGATAATGCTCCTGCTTAGATTTAAACTGCCCTTAATCTCTACTATGATTCAAACGATTTGAAAATAAAACCGTCCTTAACCTCTGTCAGGTTCCAACCGCCTCAGCACCATGCTTAAAGCGGTTGGAACCTACAAGCAGTAGAACGACAAAAAGAATAATGTTTTTGACAACTTGAAAATAGCCTGTCCTTAACCTCTGTCAGCGCCTCACCACTATGCTTAAAGCGCTGACAGAGGTAGAACGACAAAAAGAATAATGTTCTCGATAACTTGAATATAACCCGTCCTTAACCTCTGTCAGCGCCTCACCATAATGCTTAAAGCGCTGACAGAGGTAGGACGACTATTTCATTATTTATGATTGAATCAAGCTATAAACATAATCCTGCACCGCTTAGGTATGGTGAATATTATCATATCTACAATCGAGGAATTAATGGCACTAATATTTTTCCACGAAAATATAACTATCAATATTTTTTAAACAAGCTTCAAAAAACACTCCTTCCAACAAATGAAATATTGGCCTACTGCCTTCTTCGAAATCACTTTCATATCTTAATTAAAGTTATGAGTTGGGATGAAATTCAACACTGGGCTAGCCAAACTTTACCTGAAATAGATGATATGGCTTTAAACGAAAAGGGTGATTTTGATTTAGAGACTTATCAAATACTAAAAGCGCGAATTTTAAACACAAAAAAACTCCTCGCTTCCTCAGAAGTAGCTCAAAAAAATTATCCGTCCAGAGTAATTTCAAATTTCTGCAGTGGATATACTCAGGCTTTTAACAAAACTGAAGAACGAACTGGAAGTCTGTTTGAAAGGCCATTTGGAAGAGTACTCATAGAAGGCGAGAATCATTTAGCTACCAACGTGGTCTATATTCACAGAAATCCTATAAAGCATGGATTTACCACTGATATATCGAGTTGGCCTTACTCATCATATCATGGCTATGTTTCTCCTAAACCAAGTTTTTTAAATAAGGCTACAATTCTTAACTGGTTTGGTAACCAACAAAATTTTGAACAATCGCATCATGTATAAATTGTTTCTAAGCATTTCGCTTTTATGTTCTATCGGTATGGCTCAGGACACCTTAAGTCTTGATCAGGCCATCAGGAATGCGCTGGAGAATAACTACGGTGTTCAGGCTGCGCAGATGGATGCTATCGTAGCGCAGAATAATGCGACCCCTGGAAACGCTGGCCTTCTCCCCAGAATAGCACTGGATGGCCGAGCAGCCTATAACTGGAACAACTCCAATGTTACGCTGGGAAGTGGTGAAAAACGATCTGTCTCAGGTTTGAGTACCGACAATCAGCGGGCAGGTATTACGGTCAATTATCCGCTTGCGGGCATCATTGCCGGCGTAGCCAATCTCCAACGACTGAGGACGCTTTCGAAGCAAAGCGAAATTCAGGCTCGCGCCAATGTGGAGCAAAATATCAGCCAGTTGATTGCTGCTTATTACAATCTGGCGCGTCAGCAAAAAGCGCTCGGCATCGCGCAAGAAGCGATGGCTGTATCGCGTAATCGCCTCAAAAGAGTGCAAACACAACGCGAATTCGGTGGCTCTTCACGGCTTGCCGTTTTAAACGCTGAAGTCAACTTGAACGCTGATAGCGTAAGCTTACTGAACAACCAAATTGGAATTGAAAACGCCCAACGCAACCTTCTGGCCTTGATGGGAGAGGAAGTTGATGAGACCGTTGCTGTAAATCTTCAGGTCGAATTTTCGGGCGAAGAAGTCATGGAGCTGGCACTTGATAAAACAGAAAACAATACCAACCTCCGTCTGGCTGATTATAACAATCGGATTTCAGATTACAACCTCATGATTGCGCGCACAGCACGGCTCCCGAGCCTTAATCTGAGCGTCGGCTATAGCATCAACCGCTCTTTCAACGGCCCCATTAGCTTTGTCATTAATTCGAATGGAAACGGTTTTTCGGCGAATGCTGATTTGGCCTGGGACATCTTCAACGGAGGCCAGGTCAAAACTCAAATTCAGAATGCAGAAGTCAATATCGAAAGCGCAAAACTTCGTTACGAAGAAGCACGACTCAACCTCAATAGAGATTTGAACAATGCTGTAGCGAATTACAAAAGTGGCCTTGAAGTGCTTAACCTTCAAGAGAAAAGCTTGCTTGCTGCGCGTCTAAACTTCACCCAAACACAAGAACGTTTTAAGCTCGGCCAAGCTACCGGAACTCAGTTTCGCGAAGCTCAGCTTAACCTTCTGCAAGTTCAGAATCAGCTTAATAATCTTCGCTACGATACCAAGGTCGTTGAGATGGAGATTGTGCGACTTATTGGGGAGCTGTATTAATGTAGAATGGGGGATTTCACTGCTTAATTCTTTTGGGGTGGATGTCTTTCCTTGTCAAATTGAGGCAAAAATATCCTACAAGAACAAAAGGAAGATTAAACGTAATACCGCTCAGAATCATATGCCAGATGGCAATTCTTGCAGTTACATCTCTGCCGGTAGGCCAGCCTCGATTGTAGCCTCTAACGGCAAGAATGATCAGTATGAACTGAACAAACCAAGGCACAATAGCCAATATTAATAAGTACTTCATGGGTATATGTATCTTATGCAAAAAGCCCTGCCAAAACCGTAAGGGGCCAACGAACGGTCCGCCGATCTTCTGGCTCACCCCACAACGGCGCTAATGTATTTCTCAAGGTATCTGTTGGGTCTTCGCCTACCGCATTAATATAACGCTGCGTGCCAGACCAGGACCGAATATAGCCTAGATGATCTTCCAGATTATGTTCTGCTATGAGGTCAAACGAAGGGCTTTCAACACGACGAAATGGCAATTCAATTTCGCTATATTTATTCACAGGATGCTTCCTGCGATTTGGCCAATAATCCTTCAAAATTTCATTGTGATAGTGATCAGTGATTGCGGTTAGCTGCGAGTCTTCAAAAGAATGTTGAGCGTAGGTCCATGCGACAAATAAGCCTCCAGGCTTTAATACGCGCTTTGCCTCCGCCCAAAAGGCATCCCCAAAAATCCAGTGTAGCGCCTGCGCCACGGTAATGATATCCACAGAATGATCTGGCAAGCCGCTCTCAAAGGCATCAGCTAAACGATACTCCACGTTCTTCGCAGCCACAGCCAACTCAAGCTGAGCCGGGCTATGATCTGTGGCGATTACCTGAGGAAAATATGTTCCCAGCGCCACGGCGGCTTGGCCGTTTCCAGTAGCACAATCCCATACGCACTGCGCATCCGGCATTTGCTCATGTATCCAGGCAAATAACTCGTCCGGATAGCTCGGTCTGTGCCCTGCGTAGGCTTTTGCTTGTTGGGTAAAATAGCTCGCCATCTAGTTTGTTTATAAAAAATCGTGTTGATTGCCTTTTCAAATTACGACTTTTCAGCATGAAACAAATCAACGTGAGACTGCTTGCCCTGGTGGTCCTATTATTTCCAATCATCTTTTTTGCCCAAAACTCCCCTACCCTTGCTAAAGCCGATTCTGCAAACACTTCCCAAAACCTTGAGAAAGGATTTGAGCATATGGTTTTCTTTAATCTAAAAGAAGAAAATAAGCCACAAGTTATTCTGGAAGTCATCACCGTCCTTCAAAGACTCGACTCGATTGAGGAGGTTAAGAACTTTAGCATTAGTCAGGTCAAAGATCTAAATGATCCACGTGCATTAGTTGGATACGAGTTGATGATCAGGATGGAGTTCGCCACGGTGGAAGATTACCAGACGTATCAATCTTCCGCAATTCATCAAGCAGTAAAAAAAGCAGTGGGGCCATATTTGAGCAAACCACCGATTGTGTATGATCATGTGGTTGAGTGAGTGTTTCTTTCAAACCAACATAAACAATATGTGTCACCTCGGAATTTTTCGAACGAAGAGAGAAAAATATCCGAGGCCTCCAACTTTAAGAAAGGGAGCATACTCTAGGTGTTAGCTATCAGCACACTGACAGGAGACCCCGGATCTCAAAAAATTGTTTCGCAATTTTCCTCGTCCGGGGTGACGCACATGTATATGTACGGGTGAGGTTATTATTGCAGGCTTTACGTTGACAATAGTAATTATCACGGTTTGTTTCTTATGGTAGGGGAAGGGGGACGCGTTTTGCAAAACGCGTCCCCCTTCCCCTACGAAACGTGATAATCATTAATTCTCATTTTTAAAACCATACCCAGCATCTGGCGTTAATGTCTGCGTAACATTTTTACCGTATTTTTGCTCAAAATATCAACCACATATATGCAAGCCTCTCCTTCCAATACGCTCCATGACATCCGCTATGCGCTCAGTCATTTTGGCTACAAACGCATCCCAACACGCGAAATAGCCATCGGAGACACACCTGTAGGCGGCTCCAATCCGATCAGGATTCAGTCGATGACTACTACCGATACCATGGACACGGAGGCTACCGTAGCACAGTCACTGCGCATGGTGGAAGCAGGCTGCGAATATGTGCGCATCACGGCACCAAGTCAGAAGGAGGCACACAATCTTGCCGTGATCAAAGAGGAGCTCCGCAAGCGCGGATGCAATGTTCCACTTGTCGCTGATATTCACTTCACTCCCAACGCCGCCGAAATCGCTGCGCGAATCGTCGAAAAGGTCCGCGTCAATCCCGGCAACTATGCCGACAAAAAGAAATTCGAAGTCATCGAATACACCGATGAATCCTATCAGGCTGAGATCGATCGTATTCATGAGCGATTTTCGCCTTTGGTGAAGATATGCAAGGCAGAAGGCACTGTGATGCGAATTGGTACCAATCATGGCTCACTCTCTGACCGCATCATGAGTCGCTATGGAGATACTCCGCTTGGCATGGTGGAGTCCGCGATGGAGTTTATTCGCATTTGTGAATACCACAATTTTCATGATATCGTGATCTCCATGAAAGCCTCCAATCCGCAGGTGATGGTGCAAGCCTATCGTCTGCTTATGCAACAGCAACTCGCGAAAAACGTGGGCATCGCTCCGACTGACTCGAACTACACGGTGTACCCGATGCACCTTGGCGTCACCGAAGCAGGTGAAGGCATCGACGGTCGCATCAAATCTGCCATTGGCATCAGCACCTTATTGTTGGATGGAATCGGCGACACCGTACGCGTTTCCCTTACGGAGGAACCAGAGTATGAAATGCCTGTGGCCAAGTTCCTTTCCAACATTGTGGAAAGCCAGCAAGAAAGTGCGATTCCTACACCAGCAAACTTGCCTATTGATCCTTATGCATTTCGCCGTCGTGAGAGCAAGACCGTCCATAAATTTGGCAAAGCTCATGCTCCAAGTGTCGTCTGTGACTTGCGTCATGCAGGAAGCCAAGCGACTGACCTTCAGGCGATTGGATACGAATATGTTCCGGCACTGGATAAATATAACTTCTCCGACATCGCAGCTGACTATGTGTATTTGGGAGAAAACCTGGCGGCCTATGAACTGCCAGGAGGACTGACCGCAATCTATGATTTTGCCACCTGGCAAATGATGCGTGATCGTAAACGAAATGTGCCATACTTTGATAGCATTGGTAAATTTCTGGAAGAAACTGACGTCAGTGATCAGATAAATTTTGTCAATCTAGGTGGTTGTGAAATTGGTGAGTTGGAGCGTTTGGATAAAAGTCTCCCGCTCGCTTTTGTCATTCCAGCTTTGGGTGATATTCCAGCTTATACCTGGCGCAGTCGTGTCTATGAATTGATGGAAAAAGGCTGGGATGTTCCTGTTATCCTCCAGTTGGGAAGGCCCGACTCGTTCGGATTTTATAATGATGATACCCTTCCTGCAAAGCTTCGCCTTGAGGAAGATGCCAAAACGCAACTGCACCTTTCGGCAAGCCTTTCTACGACACTGGTCGATGGATTAGTAGATGGCATTTGGTTAGATAAAGCTGACAATGTGCTTTTGAAAACTGCCTTTGGCGCGCTACAGATGGCGCGCTTGCGCATCACCAAAACGGAATACATCTCCTGCCCTAGTTGCGGCAGAACCTTGTTTGACTTGCAGGAAACGACCGCTATGATACGCTCTCGCACCGAGCACCTCAAAGGTGTAAAAATCGGCATTATGGGCTGTATCGTAAACGGCCCTGGCGAAATGGCGGATGCTGACTATGGATACGTTGGCTCAGGCCCTGGAAAGATCACGCTATATCGCGGTCAGGAAGTCGTGAAGCGAAACGTCCCTGCTGCCGACGCAGTCGACGAGCTTATCGCCTTGATCGACGAAGACGGAAATTGGGTTTAGCGGGAATGAATACATGCTATCATAGTTCAGAGTAGAGATATTTGAAGTCAAGACTATCGTAAAAGGCCTCTTGTGTAAATTGCAGATTGACCATTACGAATTATCTGTAATCGATGCCTTGACTTCTTCCCAGCTAAACAGTTTGGTTTTACCATTTGTGAGTAGGTCACTTCGGCAGGCTCTGGATAAACTAAAGCCGAAAACGGTGGCTGAGCGGAGTCGAAGCCACCAAAATAGTGCCTTTGGCACTGTTCCCTTCGGCTCCGCTCAGGGAACGGTTGATTTGTTTCCTAAGTAGTGCTTTTGCTGGCCTTGTAATAACATTCGTTAGACAACTCCAAACATAAAAGTTCAAAGTGCACAGTAGAAAATTTAAACTTGAAATTTTCTACTGTGCACGTTCTACTCCTGCCCATGCTTCTCCTGGCTTGAATAAATATTCTTCATTGATGCAGCCAATGCGTCTTTTAATGGGTCATTTATTCAAAAAAAGAGCGTACAGATTTGCAATTACGAAAACCTTCGTATATCATTGTACTACGAAACAATTCGTAGTTAAAGCATTCACTGGCCTGCAGCGATTGGCAGTTAGCGTTTGGTCTGACCAGAATTGACCAAATAGCAGCTCCACTGATAATTGCCAAAAGCCAATCGCTAAAAGCTAAAAGCCAAAGAACTATGTATCATTTTCCATTCCCACATCTTCTACCAGCACTCGGCTGGGCCTTTCTACACTCGCTCTGGATTGGAGCAGTAATTGGTTTATTAGTAAAGGTGTATGTGAAAAGGGTTTCTAATAAAAAGCCCCAAAGACAATACGTTGCATTATTATTAGGGCAGGGCCTATTGCTTGCAGGTGCCATGACGGTATTTTTCCTCAATATCGAACAAGCTCCTATTCATGAAGAAAGCGGAGTAACATTCGCAGAGATGTTCGTCACACCAACTCAGGCACTTAGCTACTCTGAGACAGTGCTGGAATTTATAGAACAGCAAACACCGATTCTCGGCCTGATCTGGATCATTGGGGTCTTTATACTTATTCTAAAATGGCTCACTGGCTGGAGTTATATGCAATGGGTAAAAAGCAAAGCGGAAATTTTACAAAACACTGATATACAGCAATATACAACTCGAATTGCGCAACAAATCGGCATACAGCGCGTGGTGGAATTACGCGTTAGCTCCTCTGTTTTTGGTCCATGCACACTCGGTGTAATGCGTCCGATTATTCTCATTCCGGCATCATTACTTACGGGCTTGAGTATGGATCAGCTACACGCAGTTTTGGCACACGAACTAGCCCATATTAAACGTCACGATTACATCATCAATCTATTTCAGTCCATGATCGATATCCTATTCTTCTACCACCCAGTCCAATACTGGATGAGTAAGCGCACCCGCGAATCTCGTGAGCAGTGCTGCGACGACCTTGCCATTGAAGTAACTGGCCAACCGATGATTTATGCACGCGCGCTGGCCGAAGTTGCCGGAAGTCAATATAAACCGTTGAGCCCTGCGACTGCTTTTCAGGAAGGCAAAAGCCATCTTCTGGTTCGTATTCAGCGCCTTTTCGGTTCGTATTCGCCACGCAATACACGCCTCGCTAATGTAGGTTGGGCAGCGATGCTGCTTTTCATTGTTGGTGCAGCGTATTACCCTAGCCTTCAGGCTCAGGCTCCTAGCCCATTTGAAATGCTTACTTCGGTAGTTGCAGACTTTGGAGACGAGGAAGAAATAGCAACTGAAGAAACGACCTACACTCCTTCGCAAAACGAATTCGGAGAGCCTGAAGAAGCATCCGATATCCGAACAAACTTTGATCAACTGGAGGCTATAGAGCAACTTCCTATCTTTATAAAGACGGGCCAGGATACTCCTCCGCCGCCGATGCCACCCATGCCTCCGATGCCGGCTTTGCCAAATCTGGCCAATATGCCTCCCTTACCTCCAATGCCAGCCATGCCTCCGATGCCACCGGTGAATCTAGCCAATGGTCCATTAAGTCCGCAGGACTCTGTTCGCCTTGAAGCCTGGGAAGTTCAGATGGATGCTTACGGAGAGCAAATGGAAGCCTGGGGTGAGCAATATGGAGCACAATGGGAACAATGGGGAGAAAATTTTGAAGAAGGTCAGGGCAAAAGCTGGGAAGAATGGGGCGAAAAGTTTGGAAAGCAAATGGAAGCATGGGGAGAGCAATTCGGTCGCCAAATGGAGGAGATGGGTGAACAGCTGGAGCGTGATGCAGAACGCATGGAGCGTGATGCAGACCGTGGGGAACGTAACCGCGTTCGTATCCGTGGAGGCAGACGCTTGAATAGCGAAGAGCGCGAAGCAATGGAGGAGCATGCAGAAGAAATGCGCGAACATGCACTCGAAATGGCTGAACGTGCCAGAGAAATGTCAGAAGATCGCCGAGAGGAGGCTCAGGAGCGCGCTGAAGAGCGTAGAGAAGAAATGCAGGAGCGCGCCGAAGAAATGCGCGAACGTGCCCAAGAAATGCGCGAGCTAGCAATGACCCAAAGAGAACGTGCTCGTGATCAAGCAGAATTAGAACGTGAACGTGCAGAATTTCGCAAGAATAATACAACTGACAAAACACGCGAAATAGCCGCCAAGCTCCGTGAAGATGGTTATGTAAACGAAAATGCCAAGCGTATAAAAATCAAAGTCACTGGCGACAAAATCATCGTAAACGGAAAGCGTATGAGTGATGAAGATGAAGCACGTTATCGTCGCCTTTATTGGCCAGAGTCATGTGATGGCTGCACGTCAGAATTGACGATTTCGAACTAAACGACACTCATAAATTAAGTCACGATGAACAATGGATAATGGCTAATTATCCATTGTTCATCGTTCATTATTTCCCATACTTACTAGGGGTTGTACCAAATCGTTTTTTAAACACACGCGAAAAGGTACTCGGATGCTCATAACCGTACTTGTAGGCCACTTCCGAAATAGACAAGGAGCTATTCCTTTCCAATTCTTTGCGAGCAGCTTGAAGCTGAACTTCCTTAATATACTTTGCTGGCGAAAAACCAGTCAAAGCTTTTAGCTTTCTACTTAGTTGACGAGAACTGAGATGAACTTTTGAAGCGAGACTTTCGACATCAGGCTTTCGTTCTTTGAGTTCCTCCTTTATCCAATTTTCGACTTCCTTTAAAAAAGCTTTGTCTTTACCAGTGGACCTCGTCACTACAGTGCTTTGAGTCATCATCGCATGAAATCCGACACCAACATTATCTATAACCAGTGACTGTTGGTAAGCATGCGCTAGCACAGGAGCAGCCTCGAAACTATTCGTTTGAAAGCCTCTTTGCTTTTCAGGGTTTTGAAATACATGACGAAGAATTCTTCTACCAAAATCTCTCAAGGCTAGTTGGCTTTTGATCAATTTGGCGAAGGGGGTTATGTCCATTCCTGTTATCATATCTATGATGGTTTTGTATTGAGTTTTAGCTTATACAAAAGTCAAAAAGAGGACACTCATTTATAAGGGTATAAATACCTGTTTTTTTAAAACAGGTATTTATACGGGGTGTAATTATCGATGAAAATTCGGGTGAATTGGAGGTGTGAAGTATCGTTTACTTTATCAAGGAAATGAGGGGTCAAAATTGTTAAAATGTCTTATTTGGTGAAGAGATTGTCCGAAATGAACAAGAAAGACTAAGCACCGGAAATTAGATTTGTGGCTGACATACATCACTACTATGTCGACTTACTACTTAATTGCTATCCGATGTTGATTCTCAAAAGAGTACTTCACTCAGCCTCAATCCTTTTCCTAATTTCTGCCTTCACCTCAACCGCATTTGCTGGTGATTACTTCTGGGTTGGCGGCTCGGGCATGTGGTCTGACCACAACAACCACTGGGCCACTACTTCTGGCGGAAGCGTCTTCCATAATCAGGTTCCCAGTCAGCTCGATAATATCTACTTTGACGAGCACTCATTCACTGCGGCCAACCAAGTTATCACGATGGATGTGCTCGGCACATGCAAGGATATGATCTGGGAAGGCATCAGTCATAATCCGACTTTCACTGCAAACCTTTTAGGACTGGAAGTCCACGGAAAGTTTGAAGCACACCAAGACATGACGCTTAACCTGTTGGGTTCAGGAACATTCCTGGAAATATCAGGTGACGTATTGATCGATAGTGCGACCGTGGCGATTACCGTGGCCGACGGGGTTTTCGACTTAGGTGCCTTACGTGTGATCCAATCTGATTTAACACTTTCGCATAACGGAGGCTTAATGAAGTCCACAGGAGACTGGATCATCGAAAACTCTACAGTAGATTTTGATAGAAACACAAGCTATCAGAATCTGGAAATCACAGGCTCTTTCACTGCTGATAGTAGCACCATCAATATACTTAACTATGGCGCGATGACCATCGGAGGAGCCTTTACCAGTTTGCGTAACGACTTTGACCTTGATCAACGGTATGGTACAATCTCAATTGGTGGAGCCTTTACAAGTGATAGCTCCAATATTGTCTTTGGAAACTGGGGTACATCGATAGCGGGAGATTTCACTTTTGATCATGATACCCTGGACTGGAATCAAAGTAGTGGAAGTCTGTCTGTCACAGGAGAGCTAACATCGGACTGGTCTGACCTCGACTTCACGACCTACGGTGTTTCCATTACCAACGATTTAATATTTAAACATAACAAGCTCACCTGGAATCAGAATAGCGGGTCTTTTAGTATAGGTGGAGACTTCATTGCTGACAGTGCAGACCTAAACATGACAAGCCGGTCCATGACTGTTGGAGGAGATTTTGCATTAAATCGTAATGATCTTGTTTTTCAACACTACTCTGGAAACTTTACAGTGAATGGAGACTTCCTTTCGGACAGTTCGCATATCACCATGAATACCTACACCACCGATATCAAAGGTGACTTTTTCCTTGATCATGACACGTTGACCTGGAATCAGACATCGGGTAATTTTTATGTACGAAACCAATTTGCTTCAGACAGTTCAGTACTCAATCTAAACCTCCGCTATCTCAATGTCACAAAATCATTTAAACTCAATAATGACAGCCTGAGATTTCAGCATTATGCAAACAACTTCACGGTAGGCGATACGCTTCATGCTGTAAATTCATTTATGCACATGAGGACCTACGGGGTTTCGATTTCGGATGATTTGATTTTAGAAAATGATAGCGTGTATTGGGATCAGACGAGTGGTAGTTTTCTAATTTACGGAGACCTCATCAGTGATAGTACAGGCTTGAACTTCAACCAATGCCGCTCCATGGATGTACGTGGCGACATGGATATCAAAAAGCGCTATTTCAAGCTTAATCATAGTACGGGTACGTTTTACTGCCGCGGAGACTTTGACATGGAGGAATTGAAGACAGATATCCGCCTGGAGTATTCCTATTATGCATATATGTATGGCCATTGGAAAATGGATTCTGTTACGGGCACAGTGTATAATCGAGACCGTCTCAATATTACAGACTCGCTGGTCATAAGTCGATCAGACCTCGACTTTACATCTAATTATACTACTACCATTATTGGAAAAGCGCTCATCTTTGACCGATCTCCAGTCAACTGGACGCACACACCTCAGATACAGGTGGGCGGTTCCGTGTTATTGGATAGTAATATGGTCTGGAACCAAACCGGACAACTATACCTAAATGCCAGCACCACTGGAAATATCATCGCCTCGGCGGGACATCCATTTAATCACGATGTTTATTTCGCCGGAGGGTCCAATAGTTCGGAATGGACCATTCAAGATGACTTCAAGGTAGGAATGACCAGAACAACCACCGTAACGCGTGGATCAGTATTATTTGGTGATTCAAATCCTATCCTGGGCAACTATTTTAATGCAGATTATTCCAGCCTTATCAATCTTGATTTTACTGGTTCCGATTCTATCAAGATGGGCTATTATTTCCGTCTTTACCCAAGCACCAATACCACCTTCACTCCTGGAACTGCACGTCTTATCATGGACATTGCTGATTCCAATAGCCCTCGATTTGAAGGTGGAGGAAAGACCTTCAATGACATTGAGGTAAGAATGAAGTACACTGGTTCAAGTCGGGTATTCAACTTATATGACAACAATACGACCATTGATAGTCTGATCGTCTATGCTGCTCGTGAGCACTACATCGATATAAACTCGACCTTCCAAATCGAAGACCTCCTGTTCCAAACAGCAGCAACTACTAATCTGGTTTCGCCCAATCATCGCTTCGATGGCACTAGCACATTTGGAACCATCAGCTTCACCTCTGAGAACAACAACCTCAGGCCTATACTGGATATTAATATTAATAACACGGTTGACAGTATTAAGCTGCCTGCTGCCAGTACAATCGATATTCAGTCAGGACGAATTCTCACGGTCAACAATGACATCGATATCCCAGCCGAAAGCTGCCTTAGGCCTTCTATTAAAGGTGGAGGGTCGATTGTGTCCAATGGAGACAGTATCGTTGTCGACTTTGCTATTATCGAAAATAATACTGCAAGCGGAACAGCAACCTTCAAAGCACCACTCGGTACTGACCAGGGCAATGTGACTGGTTGGCAAATCACCACAGGTGATAGCCGTATGTATTGGGTCGGCGATGGAGGTAACTTCACTGATCCAACTCACTGGTCATACACCAGTGGAGGCCCTGCGGCAGGCTGTGTTCCTGAGCGTTATAATGACATCATCTTTGACGCAAACTCTTTCAGTCAAACAGGCCAGACCGTTACCTATAATGTAGCGGCGAATAGCACGTACAATAGCATGGTCTGGGATAATGTAGACCACTTCCCTACTTTCAATGGAACGACTTCGGGGCGTGACTTGTCACTCACGGAGGACTTCACGATCAATTCTCCGATGAAGGTGGTAAGTCTCGACTATACCTATGTAGGCGGAGACTTCGCCCTAAGCGACTCTGTAGATTTTGATACCAGAACATACTTTAAGGTTGTCGGAGACTTTAGTCTGACTGATAAGGTAAATTTCTATGCTGCGAGTTATGTGGATATAGATGGTGAGTTTTCGATGGATAAAAAAGCTGTTTTCAGAAATGGAAGTTATGTGAGAATAGACAAAGACTTCACCCTGGCCGATACTACTAACTTCAACTCGAGTAATTATGTAATTATCGGAGGTGAATTTGCTCAAAGTCACGCCGCCATATATCGTTCTTCAAGTTATACCAACGTTTCTGGAGACTTTACCCAAAGCAATACCACCGACTTCTTCGCCAGCAGTTCAGTATCCGTATCGGGAAATTTTACTCAAAGCGACACTGCTATATATAGATCAAATAGTTCACTTAGCGTTACAGGAGGCTTTATACAGAGTGACAAAACCAATGTGTATGTAGGAAGCACAGTAACGGTTAATCAGAGTTTCACTCTAAGCGATACAGCAACATTCAGGTCAACTAATTATGTTAGAATAACGGGCGATTTTACTCAAAGCCAGGCTGCTACGTATAATGCATCAAGCTATACAGATGTATCCGGACACTTTACCCAAAGTAATAGCACCGACTTTTATACCGGAAGCTATTTAACGGTAGATCGAGACTTTACCCTAAGTGACACAGCGAAGTTTAGGTCCAATAATAGGATATTCGTTTCTGGCAATTTTACTCAAAGTGACACCACCCAATTCCAGTCTTCAGATTATGTTAATATCACCGGAAATTTCCTATTGCAAGATGAGGCTGACTTTATAGGCGGCAACTACATGACCGTTCGAGGCGATTTCCATGCTTTGGATACAGCCTCTTTTAGTAATAGTAGGGAATTAAATGTGTACAAGTCATTTATATTAAATGACAGCCTCCGCAAATTTGAGTTAACATCGAATAAGCGAGTTAGTTTCCTCGCAACTACAAGTGGGCACGTTATTGATCTAGGAGAAAGGACCTTAGACGCTGAAGCAATTTTTAATGGAAGTAATGGAGAATGGACCCTGGCAGATGATTTTAGAATCGTGCCTAACAGGTCAACCACCTTTCACCGTGGACGATTTATCTCTGACGGTCATGCCCTCGACTTTGGAAACAATTTTTATGGCCGCAACATCTACTCAACGAGCAACCTTAACTTTACCGGAACCGACTCTGTAATCGTCCATGGAAGCTGGCAGCTTAGTACTTCAAGCAGTGCCAGCCTTACGATGGGTACTGCCATCATGTACCTTACCGATGCCTCTTCTTATAGCATTTATGGAGGCAATAAGGCTTATAATAAACTCAAGGTAGTCGCAACCCCAGGGAGTAATAGCACGGTGAATATCTATGATAATAACTCCTATAGCGACTCGGTTATTCTGTGTGTAAACAACACCGCTAACCTACACCTGCACGGAGGTAACTGGGAGGAAGTGATCGTAAATCACGATGACCAAAGCACAGGTGGCACGAATAAGCTGTCCACCTATTTCGCAGAAACCTACAATCATTCGATAGCGGATGTGAAGATTCACACCAACAGTATGACGCCTTCCTTAGCGCGTTTTAGAAGGACAAGTACAACAGACATCCTGTCTCTTCCAGACGGAACGGAATTGAATCTTCTGGATGCAAATCTGAATATCAATGACTCGCTCCTATTGCAAGGTGATTGTGTGAGTTATGGCAAAATTCTGGGTAATAACCAGGCTACTTGTTCTATCAATATGGGAAGCACTCCTGCCGGCAAAGTCAAAGTAGATTTTGTAGAATTGGAGAACCATACCATAAGCGGAACCAACGGTCCATTCACAGCGACTAATGCCGTCGACAGGGGCAATACTTCAGGATGGAGCTTTGCAAGTGCAGCAGCGCAAGATTACTACTGGATTGGAGGTACAGGTAACTGGAGCGATCCTACCCATTGGGCTACCAGTAGTGGAGGCACCGCTGACGCCTGTGTCCCTACTGCAAATGATAACGTGTTTTTCGATGCCTCTTCTTTTAGTGCCGCGAATCAAACAGTAACAGTAGACTTTGAAGCAACAGCAAACAATATGACCTGGGACGGTTCTATTGACAATGCTATTATGCAGGTAAATAATGAACTAGACTTACGTGGTAGCGTCGTGATGGATGATGTTACATCGGTGCGAGGAAATGCAGCCATGTCGATAGCTGGAAGTTTTACCGTAACAGCAAATGTAAGCTGGTCTAAGAGCAATACCTTGACGGTAGGAACTGATTTTGATGTAACAGGAGTTTCGTCCTGGTCGAGTATTTCGACCTTAACTGTTGGAGGAAACCTAAACGTTGATGGTGCTTCTTCATGGTCAAGTATGTCAACTATAAATGTGGCTGGAGATTTCGACCTAGTGGGTGTGTCAACCTGGTCCAGCATTTCAAACTTAAATGTGACAGGAAACTTCGATGTAATAGGCAACTCAACCTGGTCGAGCGTCTCCAATTTGCGCGTAACAGGCGATGCAGATTTTAACGGCGCCTCTTCCTGGTCAAATGCAAGTCTATTTAATGTAACAGGAAAACTCGACATTCAAGGCTTATCCAATTGGTCAAGCATCTCGACATTTACGGTTGGAGATAGCATGATCGTCAATGATAATAACACCTGGAATTCGGTGCGTAATATCTCCGTTGGAAAGACCTTCATCGTCAATGATAGCTCTACCTGGAAAAACATCAATGGCAATATTACTGTCAGCGATAACTTCATAGTTCCGGGTCCTTCTCGCTGGGAAAACTTCTACAACGTCACAGTCGATGACACCATGCGTGTAACTGACAACTCTTATTGGATGGCCAGACAATACTCTGGATATACCTTCCGCGTCAGAAAAGACCTTGAGGTGTCGGGTGAGTCAGACTGGTCCTGGATGAATCTGGATATCGATGGCAAGATGACCGTCGACGGTGCTTCAGAGTGGAGAGAGATGTACAATATCACCGTAGATGACACCTTCCGGGTTACAGGAAACTCGATCTGGGATCAATACAGCTCCAGTACGATTAGAACGAGCAAAGCATTCCTGGTAGATGGTCCTTCAAGCTGGGTGTACTTCAGCTATGACATTGGAGGCGATATGGAGGTAAAAGGAAAGTCTACCTGGGATTTCCGAAATGGAGGTCATTTCAGAGGAGATTTTACTATCGCAGATAGTGCCATTATTAATAATAGCGGCACAACCAATTATTACCAATCATTTGAAATTGACTCTACCACCACCTGGAACTATGCTGGTACTATGTACTTCAAAGCAAGTGCTGGTGGTATGACTGTAGATCCGGCGGACCATGATTTACCTTCAACCATACAATTTGACGGAACCAATAATAATGGAGAATGGACGCTGCTCAATAACCTGAAAGGGGTTCTTGACTTATATGTTCAACGCGGGAAACTGATTTCAGGCGGCAAACGCATTACAGCTCGAAGTCTTTTTATCCCCCTTAAAACAGAACGCTATCTATATCGAACATACAGGTGTTATCGATACGGCTATGATTATTCGTGCCGCTGTTACCGCTACAGATGGACGACATGCTATGATTACAGAGATCGCACGCTAGACCATGGCCAAGCATTAGACCTCACCGGAACCGACTCTGTTTTTGTAGAAAGAAACTGGGAAGTACGCCAGGATCGTCAGTATGTAGACGTCGATATGGGAGCTGCTACACTCAAGTTCGAATCCAATATTTCGACACAATTCACCTTCTACAGTACCGGAAATACAAGCTATAATGATATTATTGCTAAAAACCACTATAACAGTACTGGAACAGGCCTTTATATGTACACCAGTACCGGTGACGAAGTCCAGTACCTGGATGTGTACATGAAGGGTTCACGTACCCTTGACATTCATAATAATGGTATTGGTTTTGGTGATGTTCAAGTGCGATATGGATCGACTTCCTCCAATCCAACCATTAGCCTTACAGGTACAGCTCCCTTTGGTGATGTCGTAGTCGACGTAGCGACGCCGATTGCGGTAAGACCTCGTATGAATTTGAATAGTAGCCCGATGAGTTTTGGCTATTTTTCTGTACCAATGGGCTCTCACATCTACATGGGTAGCTATAATGGAAGTTACAGTATGGATTCCCTGTACACTGCTTCCAGTTGTCAGGTACCTGCAACAATTGAAGGCCGTTCTGGCTATAATCCTACTTTGACGATTGGGGGCGGTAGCCTTGTATTGGATAATCCGATTCTACGCTATCATACTTTAGTCGACCCATTGGGTGGCTACGTCGCTAATAGTCCCGACATCACAAGTGCGACGGGTTGGAGCCTCAACGCTCGTACTCCTCAAACTTTTTATTGGATAAAAGGCACAGGTAATTGGAACGATACAACTCACTGGTCATTCACTAGTGGCGGACCATCGACAGGCTGCTACATTCCATCAGAGATCGACGATGTAATTTTTGATAACAACTCATTTACTGGAAGTAACCAGTATGTAAATGTGTACCAGCAAGTTGAGGTCAATAATATGACCTGGGAGAATCTGAACCCAGCACATAGTAATATTCGCTACAATTCAGATTCTTATGCACTAACAGTCAACGGCGATCTAAAATTAGAAGACGCAGACTTTGAGTGGTATCAGCGCTATCAAACCTTCCTCGTAAAGGGCGATTTTATCATTGACAATGCTGATGGAACCATGCACCGTCAACGCAATAACTTCACGGTTGAAGGTGACATGAAGATCAGCGACGCTGACTATGACATCACCTACAGCAGTAGTTATACTCAGACGTTCCGTGTTAAAGGAGATATGGTTTGGCAAAATGCCTCTGGCTCCTTTAATTCTAGTCATAGCCAAATCTATGTAGAAGGCGACATGCGTTTTGAGAACTCAACTACGGCATGGACATCAAGCCAGCAGAATAATATATCAGGTGATCTTCGCTTCATAAACGCGAATGCGAATTGGTACACATCTCAAAACGTAAACATAGGAGGAAGCCTGCAACTGACAAATGGCATGCCTCGCTTTTATGCTTCCAACATCTACTTTAACGGTACACTCCCAGGAAATACCATCGACCTCGACGGTCGCGTTATGGATCGTCCGATCTATATCAATGGAAGTGGTAGTTGGAAAATGACAGATGATCTGAACAGTTCGACAAATCTTCAACTGATTTTGGGAACATTCGCAACCGGTGGGTACGATTTACGAGCCAGAGCAATAAGTTCATCTGGTTCTGGGGTAAAAGAATTTGATTTCACAGGAACCGATTCTGTAATCGTAACACATGATTTCTTACTCGCAGGTACCAATCAGACCAACACCATCGACAATGCTGCTATTTACTTTAAGACTAGTGGTGCAAATGATTTTCGTATAAATGCAGGTGGAGGAACGCTTGATAAAATTTCCTTCGAGCATAACAGTCCTAGCACTCAGACTATTCGCTTTGAAAGCCACACCAACGGCAATACATACGGCGATATCAGCCTGGATATGGGCGATAGAAAAGACATTGACATCTATGGTTCCAACACCTTTGGTACAATGTCGATTGTCTATGATTATGATATTATTTCAAGTCCTCCTCAAATCAATATTCATAATTCGAATTTCTTTGAAGGCTTACAAATTGAAGGCCTTGGCCGTCAGGGGCCGTATGTAACCGTACATGAAAACAACACCTTCAATAGCCTTGTGGCTACCGGACGTGGAACCAGGATGATATTTGGCGCGAACCGAACCCAAACGATCGTGGACAACTTCCTCGTTACCGGTGTAGGTGGTTTTCCGGTGATTATGGAATCGACCGTATCAGGCCAGCAGGCAACACTCTTTAAAGCCGATGGCGATATCTGCCTGGACTTTGCGCGTCTTGAGGATATGCTAGGCACTGGTGGAGCCACCTTTAATGCAGGTGCTAGTTCTATCGATATTAGTAATAATACAAATTGGCAATTTACTTCCTGCGTAGGCTACTACTGGGTAGGAGGCACAGGAAACTGGAACGATCTGTCACACTGGGCGACATCGTCAGGCGGTTCATTGAAACATCTCGTACTGCCTGGTTCTAATGACAATGTGGCTTTTGATGCGAATTCATTTAGCGCTGCGGGCGACACCGTTTACCTGAATGTCAGCAATGCAAAAGTAAGGACGATGTCATGGTTGTCTTCACTCTACACGCCTACCTTCTTTAATGATCAAGGCAATGATATAGAAATTCATGGTGGTCTATTTTTGATACCAAACATGAATTATAGCCTGACTGGAGCACTACGTTTCAAGGCAGGCTCAGGTGCTACTTTCAAAGTTAATTCCGGAGGTCAAGTATTAGGAGATGTCTATTTTGAAGGCTTAGCTCCAAACACCGCATCAGGAACCTGGAAAATAAGTAAGGACCTTGAAAGTGATAGTACCATTTACTTAGAACAAGGAACCCTTAGAACAGAAGGCTTTAAAATAACAGTCCCCAAGTTTATTACCAGAACCAGCCAAACGAAGAGCTTGATTTTGGATAACTCTGAAATTGTCATTCAGGATAGCATCTGGGATATGCAGGACGCGAGTGGACTCACTTTCGATCCTGGAACATCTACGATCATTCTTCAAAATGATAGTGGAACAGTAACCTTCAACGGAGGTGATGAGACCTATTATGATCTTGAATTAAAAACGGGTTCCATTTCTGACCAGGAGATCAACGACGAAAACACCTTTAATACCATCACAATCAACAATGGTATTACAGCAGTTTTGGAACACAGCAAAACTCAAACGATAGCAAGTCTGGTTGCAGATGGAAACTGTTTGAATGAACAATCCATCAAGTCCTCACAAGCCGGAACACAGGCTACCTTGAGTAAAAGCTCAGGAAGTAACACGATTCGTTTTACCAATATCAAAGACATCGCTGCAACGGGTGGAGCCACCTTCACAGCTGACCAAAGTGATGATCAGGGCAACAATACTGGCTGGACGATCAACGCCTTTGCAAATGCAGCGTTGACAACTACAGTCGTTGAAGCTGGACCACCATCATACAATGATGGTAGCGTGACGATTGCAGCAAATGGAAACGGACCATTTACATATTTATGGTCTAATAATGAGCGCACACCTGGTATCAGCAACCTGACTTCGGGCACATACAAGGCCTACATCACTGATGCTGACCTTTGTAAGGATTCGGTAACCGCACTCGTAGATCGCTGTATCGACACTGACGGTGACAACATTTGTAATAGCGTGGACCCTGATGATGATAATGATGGTTGTGCGGATGAAAATGATCCCTTCCCGCTCGTGAAATCTGCTGTGATTGAAATCAGAGGAAATGCGACCCTGATCGCCGATGGCGATAACTCGCCTTCTACAAGCGATAGCACTAACTATGGCAGCACGGGAATCTCACTCACAAGGACAGTAACATATCAGATCAAGAACAACGGTCCTACACCGCTTATGCTTACTGGTACCAGTCCCGTGTCGATAACCGGAAGTAGTGAATTCACAGTGAGCCAGCCTGGCGCACTTACGCTTGCTCCTGGTGCTACGACAAGCTTTAACGTGACCTTTACTCCAACCGCAAGCACGACTTCAAGCGCAACGATAACGGTTGCCAATAATGACTGCCAGCGAGAGATGTTCATGTTTGCTATTCGCGCACAAGGCGTAACATGTGGCACCATGGCCTTCACAAGTACTGTCGTGGATGAAGTCTGTCCAGGTACAGGAAGCATTACATTCAACAGTCCATCCGGAGGCGTTGCTCCTTATATGTATTCCATCGACGGAGGCTCAACATACCAAACGGCGCCAGCCTTCACTTCGCTTTTAGGAGGCCCACACCAACTGCGCGTTCGTGATGCTGCATTATGCCCGTCTGCTATCACTACAGAAACAGTAGGCTTAAGCGGATTGAACATTGTACCAACTGTTACCTGTCCATCGAATCAGACGTTGAATGTTTCATCAGGACAATGTTACGGTCGCTATAACATATTCTCTCCGGTTTCTATTTCATGTGGAACCGCTACCTGGGGTTATGACCTTACAGGAACGACAACGGCATCAGTAACGGGGATTGGCTACACGGCTACAAGTGGTGTAATCAACTTCAATGCAGGAGTTACGACGGTAAGTCTTTCGGCTACCAATGGAGTGAACAATGCGACACCGTGTAGCTTTACCGTTACCGTAAATGACAATATCTCCCCTACCCTGACTTGTCCAGGTATTCAAAACATTACTCCTGCAATGGGAGATTGTGAAGGGCAGTATTCAATTCCAGATCCTATTTCTGATAATTGTAGTGCCAATGCTACTTGGAGTTATGGCTTAACCGGCGCAACAACTGGTTCTGTAGCTTCTATCAATGACGGTTCTGCCAGTGCAATGATCAACTTCTCTCCTGGCACTACTACCGTTACTTTAAATGGAACGGATGGAACCAATAGTGCAACGGCTTGTAGCTTTAGCGTTATTGTTACTGACAATCAGGCACCAACGCTAGCTTGTCCAGCTGATCAGCAGCTCACAACTTCTACGAGTCCAGCTTCTGTTTGTACGGTAGATTATACGATCCCTGATCCGATTACAGATAACTGTTCTTCTGCGACTTGGGAATACAACCTTGTAGGCCAGACAGCCGGTTCTGCAACAGGAATTGCCGATGGAAGTAATAGTGGTGCGATTTCATTTAACCAAGGAATTACGACCGTTTTCCTCAAAGGCACTGATGGTTTCTCTTCTGCGCCAGACTGTAACTTCACAGTAACCGTCACAGATGCAACTCCGCCAGTAGCTGCGTGTAAAAACCTAAGTGTTGAATTGGATGCGTCTAATCAGGCAAGCATTACCGGTAGCCAGATCGATGATAATAGTTCCGATGCATGTGGAGGAACCGTAATGCTGGGAGTTTCACCTAGCACCGTTGATTGTGATGATTTGGGTGCCAAAACGGTGACCCTTACTGTTACTGATGCTGCTGGAAATACCGCCCAATGTACTGCAACAGTAACCGTCAATGATAATATCAATCCTTGTAACAGTGCTCCGGTAGCTGTTTGTAAGGACATTGTAGTTTCAGCTAACACAACCTGTCAGGGAATTGCTTCTGCTGCTGACTTTAATGGAGGCTCTACCGATGCAGATAATGACGTAATGACCTTTGTGGTTAATCCTGTTGGACCATATACCCTTGGCGTTACCAATGTAATCCTTACAGTTTCTGATCCACTAAACGCAAGCACCATATGTACAGCAAAGGTTACAGTTAACGATACTGATAATCCAACCATCACATGTCCTGCTGATCAAATTCTACAACTTGGTTCAAATTGTGATGTTGTACTTGGTGCATATAGCCCTGCTTCGGCTATGGATAATTGTAGCACACCAACCATTAGTCAAGTTCCTGTCAGCACGATGGTCATTTCAGCAAATACTGTTGTGACACTTACTGCAATGGACCCTGCGGGAAATTCAGCTGACTGCTCTTTCAATGTTACGGTACAAGATAACATCGCACCAACCGCAGTTTGTCAGGATAAAACAATCAACCTTGATGCAAACGGGAATGGGAGCATCACCGCAACTGATATTGATAATGGTTCAAATGATAATTGTGGCATCGCTTCACGCGTACTGGATATCACCGCATTTACTTGTACCGATATCCCTACCAAAACTGTGACGCTGACTATTACTGATTTGAGTAATAATACAGCCACCTGTACTTCAACCGTTACCATCATTGACCCGATTGCGCCAGTCGCAACCTGTAAGGATATTGCTGTCAACCTTGACGCAAGTGGAAACGCCACCATCAAAGCAGCAGACATTAATGATGGCTCAAGCGATGCTTGCGGACTTTATTCCATGGGGCTGGACATCTTTGCATTTACGTGTACTGATATGCCGTCAAAAACGGTGACCCTTACTGTTACAGACAAAAACACCAATTCGGCGACATGTACTTCAGTCATCACCATCAATGATCCGATTGCACCAGTCGCAACCTGTAAGGATATTGCTATCAACCTTGACGCAAGTGGAAACGCCACCATCAAAGCAGCAGACATTAATGATGGCTCAAGCGATGCTTGTGGGCTTTACTCCATGGGGCTGGACATCTTTGCATTTTCTTGTACTGATATGCCGTCAAAAACGGTGACCCTTACCGTTACAGACAAAAACACCAATTCGGCGACGTGTACGTCAGTCGTCACCATCAACGATCCGATTGCACCAAATGCAATTTGTCAGGATGCCAGCGTCGCGCTTGACGCGAGTGGAAACGGAAGCATTACCGTAGCAGACATCGACAATGGCTCAAATGACAACTGCGGAATCAAATCGCGCGTGCTGGATATCACTGCATTTACCTGAAGCGATATTCCAACCAAAATCGTCACGCTGACCATCACCCATGACCATAACAATGTGGCTTCTTGTACGGCGAAAGTCACCATCAGCGATCCAATCAATCCAAACGCGATTTGTCAGGATGCCAGCGTTGCGCTCGACGCGAGTGGCAATGGCAGCATCACGGTGGCCGACATTGATAATGGCTCCAATGACAATTGCGGCATCAAGTCGCGGGTGCTGGATATCACCGCATTTGATTGTAATGATATTCCGGAGAAAACCGTTACGCTGACCATCACTGATGACCATAACAATGTGGCTTCTTGTACGGCGAAAGTCTCCATCTCTGATCCTATCGCGCCGAATGCAATCTGTCAGGATGCCAGCGTCGCGCTTGACGCGAGTGGAAACGGCAGCATTACCGTAGCCGATATTGACAATGGTTCAAACGACAACTGCGGCATCAAGTCGCGTGTGTTGGATATCACTGCATTTACCTGTAGCGATATTCCAACCAAAATCGTCACGCTGACCATCACTGATGATCATAACAATGTGGCGTCTTGTACTGCGAAAGTCACCATCAGCGATCCGATTGCGCCAAACGCAATCTGTCAGGATGCGAGCGTCGCGCTTGACGCGAGTGGAAACGGAAGCATCACGGTAGCCGATATCGACAATGGCTCAAATGAC
>JBGCFB010000066.1:0-9745 GCA_045106685.1 Bacteroidia bacterium
TCACCTCACGAACATTACTCAGCAATGACAAATCTTAAAATGGCAGCTTAGCATAAACTTACTGTCCATTATTGTGAGGAAGTCCATTATATCTTAATAACCTTCATCACTTTTTGGAAGTTGTGACCTTTTAACTTTAAATAGTACATGCCATCAGGTAAGTTCTCCAAACCAACTCTGTGTTCAGTTTTTCCAGAGGGTAGGGATTCATTTTTCCATATCGATTGTACCATTTTTCCGTTAGTGCTGTAAAGTTCAAGTTCAGTATTCTCTGGGGATCTCAAATTTAAAATTAGCGTAGTCCAATTGGAGGTAACCGTCTGGCCAAGCTTTGCTTCGATTATATTTAAGCTGGGTCTCGCTACTCGCCATTGGCTCGCTTCTGGTATGCAGCCAAAATCGATTTCAAATGGAGGATATTCTTCGTCCATAGCCCTATTACCATTACTATTAGCGAACGCAATTGATGACAGAGTGTCGAAGTCAATACTTGCATTGAAGTTTAATGGATATTTCCCTTTGGGAATGTAGGCATGTTGCTGAGGTGTTGTCCCTGCTAGCATATCCCATGGACATCTAAAGGTTATCGATAGTTCAAGAATAAAATAGTAGGTAGTTTTTGGGGGGATTACAACAGAAAAACAAGCTGAGCCAGAACTAACAGGGGGAAGCGGTTTCTGAGGAACAATAACCGTATTGCTTGCACATGTGCTTGAAGTCCATGTAGAATTCCAGTGCTGTGGGATAGATATAACTTTGCTGGAATGCAAGTCTAATATGGAGAGTTGGCCAGGAGCACTTGTCATTTTATAAGCTCCAGATGCGAATTCCATGTTTGTAATTCTAACAGACCTGTTTAAGTTATTGTAATAAGACATCTGGACAAATCGCCTTGTAGGAACGCCACAAGGTTCTTCACAAAGTTTTTCCTCAGGGTTTCCGATATCCAATTCGTTGTTATTAAACCCATGTCTCTGCCCCAGCACCTCGCCCATCCCCAATACCATCGCCGCCGCCATCAATCCGCGAACTAAAAATTGCATAAAAGTTTTCATAATACTCAGTGTGTTTTTATTAAAATGGCCAAGTGCGTCTTGGCCGTATATTCCGTTAGACGGGGCAAGTGCAATTTGATCAACACATAAATCGATCTTTTTTCAAAAAAAAAAAGAAAATTTATACCAAAAAACACTGAATTAGGAAAAGAAATGAGCAAAATCTCAATACTCCTTCCTTACCTCATAGATACTCATAGCACCAAATACGCCATAGCCTCCGTCAATATTGGAGGGGATTTCGAGGGCTTCGGGGCCGAGGAAGGGGTTGGTGCCGGAGGCCTGACGCTGGTCTTCAATGCCTTTAAAAAAGGCAGCTGCTGAGCGTTCATATGTGTTCAGCCGGAAGGTTATTTCATTTGGGTATAAAACCGTTGATAAGCTTCCTCCGGAGTATATCAATCGGGAGTTTATGCCGAAGTTCAACGTGAAGTTCTGGCCGTTTCTGCCAACATCATTTGACAAATAGGAACCCGTGAAAATCAACTGCCCCGGAGAATACTGGGATACTACACTGACACCTATAGCCTGAGAGGTGTCCAGGCGCATGGTGTCGAAAGGAAATGTTCGGACAACATCGATATCAAGGCTATACCAGTTTTCACTTCCGGCAGGATCTTTAATATCAACTTCTATAATATCAAATCGTCTGTCAGTGCCATCAATATCACTCACACTCACCAGTCCAAACAGCACATTGGGCGTATCTAGCTTTGGTATTATAGGAGTCGTAATGATGGCCGTGATATCATCATATTCATCGTGAAATACGCGCAGTTCGTAAGTCCTATCTTCTTGTACCAAAATATCAGCCGGGCTTTCATAATGCGAAAAATATTTACTCGAAGGTGCCGTAAATGGATTTGTTTGCGCGGAATACAAGGTGTCTCTGTAGTCCAATGAACTTAACAGGCTACCGTTTTCCCATATCTCTACACGCGCATCATCTATAAAAAGTGTGTCTCCTAATGCAGGATTATAGCTTTGGTAACTCCGTGAAACATGGACATAAAAAGGCTGGCCGATATGCTGAATAGCATTGATAACAATCTTGGGTTCATGCAGGCCTACATCGATTAGGACGTAATGATTACAGCTGAGCATGCAGCTACACAGCACGATAAAAAAGCACCGGATTATATTAAGGATTATCACGTTTCGTAGGGGCGTTTTGCAAAACGCCCCTACCATAAGAAAACAAACCTGATAATCCCTATTAGTTGAATTTGAAAACATAACTAATTGTAGGAATGATAGGGAAAAGTGCAATACTGCGCGCTGTTACTTTACCATCGATAGAAGTAAGTCCAGCCTGCGTATATGCGATTGAGTTCAATCGGCTATACACATTATAAATACTCAGAAGCCAGGTGCGCTTCCCCCATTTTTTTTCTTTGTGAAAACCTATAGAAGCGTCGAGTCGATGATAAGGCTTCATGCGGACATTGTTGCGACCTCCATCATAAATCGCATTGGGATTATAACCTTGAAAGGTGGAAAACTCTCTAAACTGACCTTGACGAAGGTCCGGCCTGGAGGTAACTCCAAAATAAGCAGTAGGAAATGAGATCGCATTACCCGTAGCATATATCCAGTTGATGCCGAGCGTCATGCGTTCACTTGCCTTATGTGTAACCACAAGGTTGAGGTCATGTCTCCGGTCGTAGCGATAAGGATAGGGATTGCCATCGTTGAGGCTTTCAAACTGACGATTATTCCAGGCGAGAGTATATCCTAACCAGCCGCGTGTTTTGCCTGTTTTTTTCTGTAACAAAAGCTCAACACCATAGGCAAAACCATCGCCTCCACTGACTACCTGGTCTTCCCAATCTGTGGGCGTTTGGGTTCCTAAGAGGATGTTGTTGCCACGCTGATATTCGATCAGTCCCCACGAGCGTTTATAGTAACCTTCAATACTAAATTCGAACTTTTTCTTCCACATACTTGTAGCCATTCCGAATACCGCTTGCAAAGCATTTTGGGGAGGAACTTTCGCAGTCGCCGGAACCCAAAGATCGATGGATAAGCCAGGGCCGGAGTTCGAGAGTAGATGCAGGTATTGGGTGGTTTGGATAAATGAGCCTTTGATAGATACTTTTTTATTGAGTTGGTAGCGCATCGAAAGCCTCGCCTGAGGATTAATATATGTGCGGGAGTCGCTTATATTACTGGAAAGGTGCATCCCGATATTGGCACTAAATCTTTCCCCCAAACGCATCTCATCTTCAATATAAATCCCTGCTTCCCAGTTATTTGCTACCTGCTCAATGAGGCTGGTGTCCAGGGGAGCTTCCAGGTCGCTTTCGATACTGAAGCCCGCAAAGCCAGGCACAAACCGATGGCGAGTAAGCGCAAAACCAAATCGCAGACTATGGGCTGGATTCGGGTAGAACTCCCAATCCATTTTGATTCCTAAATCACGGACTCCGGACTTGTATCGAAATTCGCCTTTGTCTTTGAAATTTGTTCCATCCTGAGTAATAGAGCGACTATATTTATTAACCGAATTAAAGCGAAAGCTTGAAAAATTAGCGGAGAGATTGGAGAATAGCTTGGGGTTCCACACGCGGTTCCAGCGAAGCGCCAGTAGCTTATTTCCCCAGCGTTGCGAAAAGCGTGTTGTCTGCTCAACCACAGGGTCATCCGGTCCGGCTATAAGGCTGTCTCGTGAGCCACCTGAAAAAGCGTCATCGCCTGCATAACTGCTGATATAGAGGCGGTCTTTATCAGAAAAGGTATGTGTTATTTTGCCATTTAAATCGAAAAACTGAAAGCCAAAACCACCTCCCGGATTTTCTAGTGCTGAAATAGGCCGGAGCAAAAAGTCGATCCAGGTACGCCTGCCGGAGAACACAAATGTGGTTTTTTTACCGAGCGGACCATTTAACGACAGCTTTCCTGAAACGAGTCCCAGGCTGCCCTCAATATCGAGTTTTTCCTTATTGCCGTCTTTCATTCTAATATCGACAATCGAAGAAATTCTCCCACCATATCGTGCAGGAAAACCACCTTTTGTAAGCTTTACTGAACTTAGAATGTCAGGATTGAATACCGAGAAAATCCCTCCCAAATGGCTCGCTGAGTAGAGTGGAACATCGTCCAATAGGATCAGATTCTGGTCCGGGCCGCCTCCGCGCACATAGAGTCCGGTTCCGCCTTCCTGGCCGGCCTGCACGCCTGGCAAAAGCTGAATGGCTTTCAGCGCATCCACCTCGCCACCGATAGCAGGCATTTCGGAAATCTGATCGACTGGAACACGCGTGACGCTCATCTCCGTTCTGTCCTGAATATTGCGCGTCTCATCAGCTATGATTTCAACGGCCTCTACGACATATGCACTCAGCGAAAACTGGATTGTTGTGTCTTTTTTTAAGGTGAAAGCAGCCTTTCCTTGTTTGAAGTTGCGCTCCGATGCGATGATATTGACAGGACCTTCTTTTAGACTCAGACTGAAAAAACCGTAGTTATTTGTCAATACTCCTTTGCCGCTGATCTGGTCGTATACCTGAGCACTGATGAGTACTTCGCCATTCGCTTTGTCGCGTAAATAGCCTTCGATGGTATGGCGCTTTCGCTCTGCAAAACGTGCGGTTGGTACTATGACAGGCGTGGTGCCTTTTTTCGTCATGGCCCTCAGGACAATCTGCTGGCCTATAAGCGTTCCCTTTACCTGTACTTGCTTAGCGATTTCATTCAGGACTTGTTCTACTAAAAGCTGTTTTGCAGGTAAGTGGAGTTTCGTTTTCGGAGCAAAAAGTGAAGAGGCATACACGAAGGTGAACTCGCTTTGCTTTTCCACTGTTTTGACGAGTTTCTTCATGGTAATATCCTGCTTCGAAAAGCGGATAAGAACCGGCTGCGTTTCCGTACCCTGAGCCTTTGCATCAGGAGAGAAGCCTATGCACAGCAGAAGTAAAAACAGAAGGAAGAATAAATTTCGAAAACGCGCTTTCATAACACAAACTTACTAGACCAGACGCTAAAGTTGGGTGTAAAGATGCATGCATAAAAATGGTTATCTGAATAAAAGAGAAAGCCACTCTGGAAATAAGGAGTGGTTGGAGGTAGGGAAGGAATGAATGGTTTAGCCAGGATTTAATGCTTTATCAATCCCTGCTTATTCAAAAGCAATAAAATTATCGAGCTTCTCAGTCCAGTCATAGGATTTGAAGATTAGCTTATAGCCTTTTACAGGTTTGTTCAGGTAGCGGTGAAGCATTTTTCTGATGCCCTTTTTGCCCCCAAAATCACCTCTGTACCAAAGCATAAGGCGACTTATATGAACCTCTTTTTTTTCATCAAAAAAAGTAGTCTCTCCCTCCAGAAATGCCATAGCAGCCATTTCGAGCTGTTCTTCGATGCGATCCGCCTGATAAAAAGCGATCGGAGGACAACTGATAGCTCCACAGTTCAACGCAAAGTGAATGCGATAATCGACCTTGTTTACTGCGAGTCTTTTGATGTGTTTTTTTGCAAAATGATTGGGTAGATATCCCAGCGAAAACTTGTAGCGATACTTCCTTAAAATTCCATGTTCAACATCGTCCAGACTAAACCTGGTGTTTCCGATAGTGAAGGCTTTTTTAGTATAAATCTCCTTTTTGTCAAGCTTTTGAATTTTCCTCAGAATCAGGAAATATGCATTATAAATATTGATCCAAAAGGCTTTTTTAGCAGCCTCTTCTTGCAGGTGTGTTGTATGGAAATCGGCAGGTAAACCAGCGATTGTATCGACGAGTGCCTGCGTGTCTTCCTCCGTCTTGACGGCGAGTAAGATTTGTTCGGATAGCGTGACTGGATTCATGCAATGAGCAATGCTAGCGAGGCGGCGAGAATGGCGGTGCGAAAATAAGGTGTTATAGTGGTCAGACCACTATAGTCGTCTGACCACTTAAATGGTCTGACGACTTGCGCGTGCGCATGCGCGCGCGTCTTTAAAGCGTTAGACGGACATCTGACGATTTGATCAACACATTGGCTGGTTTTTATTCCCACTCGCCTTCTTTGAAGGGCTTTTCCATCTTATCATCTTCGGTGATGTAGAATGCCTGACCACGCATGAGATTGGGATCGAGGGCGAAAGCCAAAGGCGATTTCGCAGGAATCAAAATCTCGTAAAGCCCTGTTGGCTTAGTGGGTACAGTGCTATGCAAACGAGCATTTCCAGCTTGTCCCAGCATCTTGGCCTGCCATGTAATCACGATGCTATTGCCCGTGTTGAGCACATTTATTGTCTCATAACGAGCCATCGGAAGTCCTTCTACCGGCGTTCCTATGAGTTCCAAAGGTCGGACGATAATAGCCGAATCTGGAATGCCTACAAGGCTTTTGCCTTCCACTTTGAGATATATCTGTCCTCGACTGTGAAATGCTCCCGAGTCGCTGGCAAACATACAAACCTGGACACGCTGCCAGCCGCTATCCGGCTCAAAGCTCGCCTCACAAATTGAAAAACTTAGCGCAGGAGCTTCAGCTTCCTGGGCGATCGTTGTATGAAGAATTGTAAAGAAAAAACTCAGGAAAAGGAGTATGCGTGATGCCATATGATTACTTGCTAAGTCGGAATGTAAGTTGCTTTTTATAAGGGTTTTCTACTAAAAGGATGTAGTTGCCCCGAGGGAGATTTCCGACAGGAATATCTGCCTTCGAGCTAAACGCATCAAGCGTACCTCTCAGTATTTCTTTCCCGTAAAGATCGGTCAGCCTATATGTATAGGGCACCTCTTCTCGCGCTTCGGCGAGCAGGGTTAGTGTTTCTTGAAGTGGGATCGGGAAGACCTTAAATTTGTCTTGCCCCAAATATTCAAAACTCACTTCTACAACTTCGGAATAGCTGAATTGGCCATCCAGGTCAATCTGTTTAATTCGGTAGGCATTTCTGGATGCCATAGCGCTTTGGTCAAGAAAGCTATATGAATTGCCCGTTGGATTGGTGCCACTGCCATCTATCTGACCAATTTTCTGAAACTGGCCATTTCCCAGCGCTTTTTCGATTTCAAAATAATCGTTGTTCGTTTCTTGAGTTGTGGCCCATTTAAGTTCCACATTGCGATTTAGCATCTTCTCGGCCTGTACATAGTCCCAGCTAACAGGGAGCGTCATCGTGTACTGAGTTTCCACCGTTCCATTTGGCATAACATAAAACTGCTGCGCACCCATGAGACTGATATCAAAGAAAATCCCAGGCTGAATATTTGGGTTTGCCATAGTGATTTCAAAGTGATACAAAGGAGTGAATGTGTCAGGAAGAATCGTATGGGTAAGGGAAGTCGCAGGTATTCCTGAATAAACCATCTGCCAGGTTACAGCGATTCGGCTACCGTTATCTGTGATATTAACCGTTTGATATTTTGTGCCGCCAAATGGGTCTGGTTCATTTAGCAGAAAGAGTTGCTGGTGGTTTACACGTCCATTGGCTACAACGGTGTTGCCAAAAGCGGCCTGATTGTAGAAAAAATATATTTGCCCGCGGCTATGAAAAGTTCCGCCCTGGCTTGCTTTCATAAAAACGTCAAAAGAATAGACACCATTTGAGGTGCGGGTATTACGGAATTCGAATGATGCTTCTGGCTGCCCAAAAAGGGGAAATCCAGCAAAAAGGCCTATTAAGAGGACATAATAGCGATAATACAGTCTCATAATATATGTGGTTAGGGAAGCTGTCTGTGTGCAAAATTACAGATAAGGAATTAATTCAAATAGCCCACAAATTTCGATCCATATTTATTTTCGAACATGTGGATTATTAATGACAAAGACTTCGTGTGAGCAATTTGTTTTAGGGAGTCTTTGTAAGAATATCTTTGGTTGATTTGGAAGAATAACTTGAACGTTGGAATTATTTTGTAAAAATAAAAATAGGAACGCTGTTGATCAAATCACAAAACTCGCGTCTAACACTTTAAAGATCAGGCGCGCGTACGCACGCGCAAGTGGTCAGACGACTAAAGCGGTCAGACGACTAAAAGCACGCTATTTACTCTACAAGCAAAGCGAATAACCCCAAAATCCCTCAAAAAAAATCACCTCCCGCACGCAACCTCTTTTGATATTGTCCGTTTGGGTAGTACTTTGCATTACAAAGTAGTTTGATATGGAAGAAGATTACAAGTCAAAGCTGGAAGATCTCTCCGAAATCAGGGCGATCATGGAGCGCTCCACCAAGCTGATTTCGCTGAGTGGATTGTCGGGAGTAGGGGCAGGCCTCGTAGCCCTTATAGGTGCTTGGGTTGCCTGGCGTTACCTGATGGGCGAAGGGTTATATGAGGGTCTGAAGTCGCGCGAGTATCTCATGGTGAGTCATAAGCAGCTCTATACCATGATCGGGCTTGCCCTTGGGATTATGGCGGTAGCTGGCTCGGTAGCGAGTTTTTTTTCTATGAGGTTAGCCAGAAAGCGCGGTTTGCCTATTTGGAACAAAACCGCCAAAGCTATGCTCATCCAGCTTTCTGTTCCACTTATAACAGGCGCCATCGTCTGCGTTTTATTGGCCGTATATGGTCGCGGATCGCTGGTGACGCCTGCAACATTGATCTTTTATGGTCTTGCCTTGTTTAGCGCAGGGCAGCATACTCATCGCGAAATCCAACTTTTGGGCTTAAGCGAAATTGTGCTCGGAATCCTTGGAGCAATATATTTAGGCTATGGCCTTTTGATTTGGGCGATAGGCTTCGGAGTTTTGCATATCCTCTATGGGGTAGTCATGTATTTTCGATACGAAAGGTGAACGATTTTTTCAATCAACTCAACAAAGTCTTTGACAGCCGCGTGCGGCTGGGGATCATGTCATTGCTCATGGTGAATGAATGGGTGAGTTATAAGGAGATGAAACAGGCCCTTTCAGGAAAAGACAAAAAAGATCCGATTACAGACGGCAACCTTGCCAGTCACCTCAAGCGCTTGCGCGCAGAGGAATATATCGAAGACCGAAAACGCTTTGTGGGGCGTAAGCCTCAGACAGATTATCGTGCCACCAAGGCTGGCCGCAAGGCCTTCAAAGACCATCTCGACGGTTTAGCGAAGCTGCTGGACTCGGTCTGATTTTTCGCTTCGCGAAAAAAAAATGAAGCGCAGCGCTTTGCGCTGCAATGAAGCAAAATCGTTTTACGATTTTAATGAAAAGCCTCGGCTCCGCCTTGGCAATGAAAGCTATTGTCTTTTCTGAAAATCTGATGTCGTATTTCTGATCTAGTATATAGTATCTCCACAGCGGTTAATTCAACAGTCGAAAAGCTATGAACAAGAAATCAATATCATATAGCCTCCTGATATGGGCAAGCGGTTTGATTGTCGGAAACTTAATGTTGTTGCCATTTTTGGGAGTGAAACTTATGCCACTCGCACTAGGCTTTAGCGGTGCCGGATCTGTGATTCCATTGTTCATTCTGATGTTTGTTGTTCGATTTCTTTTGGGTGCAAAAATGAGCAGCTCTACGAAGGTTTTTTGGCTTTGCCTATTCTGTGTCTCGGCAACGATTCTCCCTATTGCTATTCTGTTTGGCGTGATTGTAAATGAATTTGAACCTGAAAGCATAATCTACGCCGCACCATACATCATCGGCTTACTTATCGGAGTTTTTGCTGGAAAAAGGAAGTTCGTTGATCGTTCTCATCACGCTACTCAGTCTTTTACTAATCTGATCGACGAAATCGGAAATTAACATCAGCTAATGACCAAATCAGCTCATCAT
>JBGCFB010000067.1:0-7677 GCA_045106685.1 Bacteroidia bacterium
AGGGCAGCGAACGTCCTTATAAGATTAAAGCTGTTCCATCTCGCCTCGTACTCAGCCCGAGCGTGTTCAAAGTCTTCTGCCGTGAAGGATGATATATCCAGTGCTTCCATCACGTTATTCAAAGGCACATTGCCAAACATCGTGACACCGAGTGTGCCTATTGCATAGACCAGCAAGGCTGCAAGCGTGAGATAAAATACCGTATCTACTTTTGCCTGGTATTGCAAAAAAGTCGACACAATTAAGAAAACTAGCGCACCGAAAAAGATAGTCAAGAAGCCTACATTTAGAATCTCCCGATTGATGGATTGCACCGTTTCGAGATATGCCTGATCCGGAATCTTTTTTGTGCCGGGTATAACAGAGACGACCCATGCATAAAACAAGCCGGCAGACAAGGCTGTAAGGACTACACTTATGAATAGGACACTGTGTTTGATGTTGAATTCCATGACGGAGAACTTTGTTTATGCTTTTTGTCGCTCAAAATGAATTCAACCTTACACTTTATTACTCCCTTTCATCAAATGAATGAACACATATGAAAAGAAGACGCAGAATATCCAATCATTGATTCCATACATCGAATAGAATATTCCCGCCATCACATCCTCTTCAAATACGTCGGAAAGGCTATTATTCAATAACCAGTTTGTCCATACACAGCCATATATGAGCTTCTCTATAGCAAATACGGCGACAAGCCATTTTACATGTTGATATGTTTTGGCAACTGAAATATAGGCCAGTCCCCAGACCATAATCATGAGCAGCCCAAAATTGGACATGACTACCGGATCAAATTCGGGAATGGCTTCATTTGTAAATAGCCTTGAATGAATAAGTACTGACAGATTCATCAAACCTGCAATGACGAATCCTTTTGAAATTGTCGTCTCTTTTATCGTCATAGTATTGTGTGATATGAAGTGCCCTGGAAGCGTGTTATTTCCAAAACTGCCACCATCTTTTAGTAGGCGCTGCTGAGATTTGAGGTTGTGGGTTTGGTTTTTGTTCCGCTGTAGTTTCAGTCACTGTGATTTTGGATTCCGCTTTAACAAAAGCATATCGCTCTACTTTTTCATCGGGTTCTATTTCCCAAAAACTCTTCCCCAAAACAACTCCCATCTGATTCCAGATGATTTCAGATGTATCCTCTGATTGACTTTCAATTTCAAGCTCTTCACCAGAATCCGCAAATCGCTCATCCTCAGCTTCCATGATGGATCGCACCTCAACGCCATTTTCGCAATAACTGAGATTGAAAGCCATCGAAACTTCTGAAAGAGCAAATGTCAAGGTATTCGCATTTTTCATTTTCCATGACCCCAAAACATCTTCAAAACTTAAAAGCAACAAAGTGCCGTTTTCGGAGAAATACACATCACAAGTTCCATCGTCTTTAAAGCTTGAACACGCCGTTTCAAAATCGATATCGCCTTGCTTTTCCAAACTCCAGCCTAACTCGGACTGGAGTTCATCAAAATTGTCCTTGAAGCTTTTATTAATAGCTAGCCCTGCTACATTGAATCCCATGTCGTTCTCAGTTTTTGTGGTTTTTTGGGTAAGAGTAAGATTTGTTCTCCCTGCCAAATATCCTTAAAAAAAGTCGCATATTGAGTCGCCGATTCATTTAATACATTTCGAGTATACATGGAAATAAGTCGCGAATTGCTGTTTTTCTTCAGTGCACTTGGTGCCTTCAATGGTTTCTTATTGTCCTTTTATTTTTTCTTTTGGGTAAAGCCTAAGAGCCTTTCAAACAAGTTTCTGGGAGTATTCTTATTTATGCTCAGCATTCGTGTTGCCAAATCTGTATTCTATTTTTTCAACCCAGAACTTCCTTACTCCTTTCTCCAACTGGGCTTGACAGGTTGCTTTTTTATAGGCCCCTTTTTGTATTTCTATGTTGCGTCTGTTACAAATCAGAATGGGAAGTCCAGCTTGCGATGGAAGGAGCATCTGTACATACTCGTTCCTATTATTGTACTCGTCAATATCCTAGTTCCATTTGAGACAAATATTGAATTATGGCGAACCTACGTCATCCGCTGTATTTACGATGTATGGCTCATCTACTCATTCCTGGCTTTGTATAAGCTCCGGGGAGTCCTTCAGAAAATAGTTAGTAAAGGCGAAAAAGTAGACAGATTTGATTTTTGGGTGCTCAGTATTTGGGTGGGAAATATATTGATCCTGGCCGCCTATCTTTTTTGTGGAATCACATCCTACATTCTTGGAGCGCTGCTTTTTTCATTCCTTTTCTATATCCTGCTTATTCTCCTCTTTTTTCGCTTTCAAAAAGAGCCTTACAACATCGCGATAAAGCAAAAATACGGGCGTAAAAAAATTGAAAACGCGCCGGAGCTAATCACCCGTTTAAACGAAATAATGGAGAATGAGAAGCTGTACAAAAACCCACTGCTGAAGCTGCAAGGATTGGCTTCTAAACTCAACGTGCTTCCCCACACGCTTTCTCAGCTTTTGAATGAAAATTTGGAGAAAGGCTTTTCTCAATACCTAAATGAATACCGGATAAAGGAGGCTTGTGAAATCATCAAAGAGGGGAGTGACCTTACCTTTGAGGCCATCGCGTATGATGTGGGATATAATTCAAAATCCACATTCTATACGGCCTTCAAAAAGATAACAGGCACCACACCTGCAAAATTCAAGTCTGAAAACAGGGTTTAAGGTCCGAATTTATAATTCTGTACTCCTCCATTTACAAACCAGACTCATTTGGACATCTGGCCATGTACTTTTATGACGCACTAAATCACAAAGGTACATTCTATGAAAAGGCAGCACATATTCGTCACAAACAGCATATTTCTTCTTTTTTTCTTTTGTGCAATTTCCTCAATCAAGGCACAAGTCGAACCTGGTTCAACAGCGTTTGTAGCTGCCGTTGATTCCATATTTGCGGACAAAGCAGATATGAAAAGCCCTGGCGCTTCTGTCATTGTATTGAAAGGAAAAGATGTTATTCTTTCAAAAAATTATGGCTCGGCCAATTTGACTTTTGAAGTGCCATTCAGCGAGCATACGATCTTTCCTTTATCTAACTTGACAGACCAGTTAGTCGCCTTTTCGATCTTACAATTAGCGAAAAAGAAGGCTCTCAAATTGACCGATCCGGTAAATAAATACCTTCCTGAATTTGGCTTCCACAATGAGATCTCGCTAGCGCACTTATTGAATCATAGTAGCGGACTTCCAATGATAGCTTCTGTCAGGCTCATGGCAGGCTGGAATTTTCCCGATCCGATTTATCATGATGATTTCCTGAGCCTTACTAAAGCATTCGCACCGGACTTAAAGCCTAATGCCGATATTCGACACGACCATGCAGGTTTGAAAATTTTACAAATGGTAGTAGAAAAAGTTTCTGAAATGAACTTTTCAGAATACGCTTCTACGCATATTTTCCAACCGCTTGGGATGACGAGTAGCTTTGTTAAAAATGGACATTTTAACGAAACACAAAACAATGCAATAGGATACGAGGAAGCTGATGGCATATTTGAAAGGGCGCAAGCTACAGTGTTTGAAATGGCGTGCCCGATAACGTATTCGACTCAAAGCGATTTTGAGAAATGGATGCTCAATTTCCAAACGAAGAAATTTGAAGGAGACATCATTGAGAAGATGGATGAAAGTCTTTCGCTAAAGGGAGAGCCGCAAAAGCGAGAGAACAGGGCTTACTGTATGGGGCAACACCAGTACTTCCGGTTTTTAGGAGAAGATGAATTTTACTTATTAGATGTACATGATGGTTATTCATGGAAATGGGTGCGCTTAAAGCAATCGGATGTCTCTATCATGGTGATAGGCAATGTGGGCTCATACATAGGCAGCAAAGTCAATGCAATCGCAGGCCTATTGGTCTCGCCCGCCGCGAATTCGGATGCTGCAGAAGAGCCCGCACCAACTCCGATCAAGATGTCCGAAAAGGAACTTAAAGCCTATACGGGCTCCTATTGGGACACTGGCTACTTATTCGCCACAGAAGTGAGTATTAGAGATGGCGGACTTTATTATACAGATTTGGATAATGGATGGCATTTCCCATTGACTCCGCTCTCGAAATCCATGTTTGGGGAACCTTCCGGCAATTTGATTGAGATCACAGATTTAAACGGCAAGCCAAAGTTGACGCTTACTCTGAATAGTGGTATGAAGTTTTATTCTGATAAGTATGACGCAGCAATATCAGAGAAAATGGACCGCTCCAGGTATACAGGCGTCTATCATTCTGATAAACTGAACGCCTTTTTCCAATTAGTCATTGAGGATAATAAGCTGATTCTAAAGCGCAGCAGAAAGCCCGACCTTGAGCTGATTCCTATTGACAAAAACAAGTTCAGAACTGCGGAAATTGACTTTAGGCTAATAGAGTTCCAGGAAGACGCTGGTCAGGTTATCAGTCAGATGACCATATCGAATACCATTGTCAAGAATATTGAGTTCCAGAGATTGCGATAGGGTCTTTCTCAAATTTCAACAATTTGGCATGTGTTATTATTCGGATTGTTACCTGAATATGGAACGAAAAATTTTCCGCCTGGAAGGCCTTTTGGGAGAATAGAGAAGCAGCATTGACCAATTTCTTCAATTTCCTTTGCAGGGTTCATGCGGAATACTCTTGAACAAAAATGATCGTAGTCAGGAGTGATAAAATACCAGTCTTCTCCCTTTTTGGTGAATGCTTTCGGGTTCCAAAAGCTATCGTTTCCCAATTCCTTTTCGCTGGGGACCGTGGCTACTACCTTAGCAGAAAAGTCGATTAAGTTAAATTCGATAAGAGGGAAATCTGTATACGGCATAAAATAAATACTGCGTTCGTCTTTACCGAGAAACGCATAATTCTCCCAAAAACCAGGGCTGTTTGTTTTTTCTTGAGCCTCATTATCATAGATAAAGACCTCTTTGCCATTCCAGTCAAACACTGCAATTCGATTTGGATAAACACTCTCATTGGAGGAAGTAATGATGTATTTTTCTGTTGAAAATACACAGTAGACATCATCCAGGTAAATAGCCTTCTCAATTAGCCCTTCATTATTGATAATCCATCCATTAGGGTTTTCTTCACCAGTTTCAAAATGATCAGCAACTACCAAAAATCGATTAGGCGATAAAACACGAACACGAAGCCATTTCGTTAAAATTGGTTCTTGCAATGTGATTACCTTTCCATTTCTGAAGACTTCCATGCGGTCATTTATGACCACATAGTTGTTCATGGAAACGAAGCTTCCATCTAAAAAATACTGATCACAGGTGTGAGGAAGTTCAGTTATTTTCATTGGTGTTAATCCTTCAACTTTTTAATAACCTCCGTACTCACCCAGTAAATATCCTGGTTGCTGGTGTAAAATAGGTATTTGCCATCACTCGATACAAAAGGGCACAACTCATGTTTTTTTGAATTGATGCGCGGCCCCATGTTTTTAGATTTGCTCCAGTTTCCGTCAGGATTTTTGAAACTAATATAGAGGTCGCCTCTCCCTAATCCTTCCGGTCTTCTTGCGCAAAAAATCATATACTTTTCCGCGGGATCGATAAAGACATCTGCCTCATAATACTCGGTATTGATCGCGCTGTCGAGTTTGACTGCCTGCTGAAATTCGCCATTGATGCTTTTGGAGTAATAAATATCAAAGTCGTTTTGTGATTCTTCTCCAGCGTTTTTATTAGAAGAAAAATACATCGTTCCAGACTGCGTGAATGACATGTAATATTCATTCCGGGTAGAATTGATATTGGGACCAGCATTAATGGGCTCCGACCACGATTGGCCCTGTTTTTCTACATACCATATATCATGATCCATTTTCGCTTCCTGACCATCCAGGCTTCTTTCCGAGATGAAATATAATCTGTTTTCATCTGGTGAAAGGAAAGGGTCATTGAAGCCATAATCCTTATGGGAAAGAATCGTTTTGGGATCGCTCCAGGTGCCTCCTGCAAGTGCAGAATATCGTATCTGGGTGATGCCGTCATTGTCTACGCCATAAAAAAATGCCGTCGCATCTTTATTGAATACCGACCCAAATTCCGATTCTGAATCTTTTGAAATAAGTCCAGGAGCGAACACCTCTGGTTGTACCGAAGGTGGCTTTTGCCCGAGATATTGGAGACTGGTATCGACCTCCTGCGAGCAGGCAATAAGGGAGAAAAGTATGCAAAGAAAAAGGTATGGAGTGATTGCGCGCATGGTATTTGAGTTTACCCTCTAAGCTACAGACATTCAATCGTATATGCGAATAATTTGCCCATGCGCTCGGCCTTCCACGCTTCGAATATAACCTCGTAGCATTTTCTGCATAGGTATCGGAGTGTGTCCTGGAAAATAGCTTTGATATTTTTTGTAAGCATTTTCGACTACACCTGTAGAAACGACATTTAAGCGAATTCCATTTTCTAATTCCAATGCTGCTGCCTTGACAAAGCTATGGATGCCTCCATTCACCATTGCGGCACTCGTCGTTTGGGCGACGGGGTCATCTGCCAAAATTCCTGTCGTAAGGGTAATGGAGCCATTTGATGAAAGGAAGTCCTTTCCAATACGCACGAGGTTCACTTGCCCCATCAATTTACTCTGGATACCGATGTGATAATCCGCTTCAGATAAGTCGCTAAAGTTCCCCCATTTTGCTTCACCTGCTGCACAAATGATAGCATCGCATGTTCCGACTTTGTGCAAAAGGTTTTTGATAGATGAAGTATCAGCAATATCGATGGGGTATTCCTCAGAAGTCCTGCTAGCAACAATGACTTCATGATTTGATGCAAAATAGGCCGCCACTTCTTTGCCAATAGTGCCTGTGCCTCCGATGATTAATATTTTCATTTTTGAGTCTGTAGGTTGTATAGATGTTTTTTTCATAGCTATGCTATCCACAGGCTGAGCATTATTGTGGATATATAGCCTTATTCTTTTGCAGCCGAAGCCTTTTTCTCCAGCCAGAAATCGATCTTCCTTTTTTCTATTTCTTCCTTTAAATCCCAATCATCAAGGGAGGAGAGTTCTTCAGAATAAAGTTCTTCTAAGGTTTTTACATCGCTGGGCGAGAGGACAATATTATTAAAGGTCTTCCACAATATATCCAATAGATATACCTCTCCGATTTCACCGCTGCCAGTAATCAGAGATGTTGGAATGGGAAATTGCGAGCTTATGTCTGTTTCGAATAGATCGTCGTACCCAAGCTCGACTCTTATGATATTTCTCAAATAGAGGTTCACGCCAAAATGACCATCACCGAATGCTAGCCATCCATCATTCCATAAGGGTTGTTCTTTAATCGCATGCACTACCTCTGGGTTTTGTTTAATTATTGAAATGGCCTTATCGATTAGCTTCATTTTATCTAAATGTTTTAATCCTACCCTAATAATCCGAAAAAGGATACCCGCCCCAAGGCTCGTATCCTAGAATTCCTCTGGCAAGATGTAGGTTTTCCCAGGAGTCGTTTTCAGATGGGCGAACTTCATCCAGTAATTGTTGTGCTTTATTTAACTCATCTCGAAGTTGTCTAAAGTAAAAAATGCCCATAGAAGAGTAATTTAGTGGTTACGACACCTTAAACCACTCTATTTCTATGAGCATCTTAAGCGAAGATACTATTAAAGCCGAAATTTTGATCCACCTAAGCCAGCCTGTTAAAG
>JBGCFB010000068.1:0-4651 GCA_045106685.1 Bacteroidia bacterium
CTAAAAGCACTAATGCCTGTAGCTTCCATTCCTGTGATCAGGAGGTGGATATCATGTGTACCTTCATAGGTGATCACAGATTCAAGATTCATCATATGGCGCATGATCGGATAGTCACCGGTGATACCCATACCGCCCAAAATCTGGCGAGCTTCGCGGGCGATCTTCAATGCCATATCCACATTATTACGCTTCGCCATGGAGATCATGGCTGTAGAAGCCTTTCCAGCGTCTTTGAGCTGGCCCAGACGGAAGCACAATAGCTGCGCCTTGGTGATCTCGGTAAGCATCTCAGCGAGTTTCTTCTGCTGTAACTGAAAGCCAGCGATTGGCCTACCGAATTGCTCACGCTCCTTGGCGTAGGTCAAGGCTGTCGAATAGCAATCCATTGCCGCGCCAAGTGCACCCCAGGCGATACCATATCGGGCAGAATCCAGGCAACCAAGAGGTCCACCCAGTCCGCTTTTCTTTGGCAACATATTCCCCTTTGGGACTTTCACATTATCAAATACAAGCTCACCTGTCGAAGAGGCGCGCAAGCTCCACTTATTGTGAATTTCAGGTGTAGAAAATCCTTCCATGCCGCGCTCCACGATCAAGCCGTAGATGCGTTCTTTTTCACCATCGTTTTTACGCCATTTTGCCCATACGATCGCAACGTCAGCAAAAGGAGAATTGGATATCCAGGTCTTGGCACCGTTGAGCAAATAGTGGTCGCCTTCATCTGTAAAGAAGGTCTCCATGCCGCCAGGATTTGAACCGTGATTCGGCTCAGTAAGGCCAAAGCAACCCATCATTTCGCCTGAGGCGAGTTTTGGAAGAAACTTGTGCTTCTGTTCCTCTGATCCGTATGCATAGATCGGATACATCACAAGCGAACCTTGCACCGATACCATCGAGCGAAGACCGGAATCGACGCGCTCTACCTCCTGCATCATGATGCCATAGGTCGTATAATCAAGGCCAGGACCGCCATATTCTTCGGTAACAAAAGGTCCAAAAACGCCCAACTCACCCAAACCTGGAGTCAGATGCGTAGGACATTCGTTGTTTTGCGCCCAGTCATTGATAAATGGAGTCGCATGTTGGTTGAGCCAGTCACGTACGGACTGACGGATGAGCATTTGCTCTTCGGTGAAAAGCTCGTCGAGCAGGTAATGATCGGCGGCTTCGTATCGGTGGGCTACTTGAGCGCTTGTATCTACCATGAGGGTCTGTTTTTAATCTAAAAGATGGCTAGTAATTTAAGAAGGCAATAAGAGGCTGTTATTGGAAAACCATGCGAGAGCATCAAGTATCGAGGCTCAAGTATCAAAGGAGAAAACACGTAATACAACCTCATACTCGCTACTTGATCCTTGCTGCTCGATACTCACGTGTTTTACACAAGGTGTATCCAAAAACTAGTACCGGAGGCACTAGCAGTGCAACCGCATACAAAAGTACCCGTTTTTTGCATTATACTCTATACATTTTACATTCTACATTTGTAACGTGTTTGTACGCCACATAATCGGGACGATCGGAACGCGGATCATAGGAGCGGCGGTAGGGCTTATGCTGCTGGTACTGCATGCTCAATTTCTGGGTGATACCGGTCTGGGCACTGTGGCCCTTGTGGTTCTTGGCGTGAGCCTTTCGACCTTGCTGGCCCATGTGATGGGCGGAGGTGTACTCGTATATTTTGCTCCTCGCGCTTCTGTTCCAAAGCTGCTATTGCCTTCTTATCTCTGGGCCATCGGAAGCCTGGGCGTGTCGATTGTAGGTCTTGAATTAGCCAATCTTATTCCAGAAGGATATGCCTTTTCTGTTGCAGGAATTGCGTTTTTGGAGATTTTGGCGACCAATCATCAAAGTATTCTGATCGGAAAAGAGCGCATCCATGAGGCGAATGCGGCCTTTGTGGTGCGAACAATTTTGCTGGGAGCCGGAGTAATATGCGGCATATTTGTTTTCGAAATCCGAACCGCGCATGTGTATGTTTACGCTGCGCTTATTGCCAATCTCTGGTGGGCAGCGTCGACTTTCTTTTTTCTACAAAAAGAGCTGCGAGAAGCTAAAGCGCTGGGCGATTCATGGAGTTGGGACGCTGCACTTGCGAAGCGCATGCTTCGCCTCGGCGGCATCAGCCAGGGTGGCAATGCCATCCAGCTCATGAACTATCGTCTTGACATCTATCTTATAGAAGCGTTCTTTCCGACGCTTGGCCTTGCGATGGTCGGTCGCTACGCTGCTGCGAATCAAGTCGGCGAAGGCATCTGGATCGTGCCGCGGGCAATTGCGAGTGTGCAGTACAGCCGCATTGCCAACACCGACGACAAGGGCTACGCCCGAAGGCTGAGTTTCAAAATCATGGCCATGTGCATGGCACTGGCAACCTTTGGCGTTGCGCTTCTGCTTCTCATCCCGACGGAAGGATTTGTCTGGCTGCTCGGAGAGCGATTTAGTGAAACGGGCCGAGTGCTATTATGCCTTGCTCCTGGCATCATTTTTTGGGCGGGTTCTATCCCGCTTAGTCCCTACTTCAGTGGGCGAGGAAAGCATGCGATCAACACCTGGTCGGCGGGTGTGGGCCTTGTCGCTACGATCATTTTTGGCCTCTGGCTTATTCCTGAATTAGGCGTGGTAGGAGCGGCGATTACTTCCTCTATTTCCTATGGACTGAGTTGGGGATTTCAGTTGGTAATGGTTTTGAGGGATTGAGGGTTAAATTACTCTGCTTTAGACTGGGATTACACACCAGCCTTCTCACAGCCCCAGAATCACAGCTAGCAGAGATAAAATTTGCAGAAAAAGCAGATCCTTAGTAAAAGAAAAATGAGAATCAAATGGGCTATTACATCTATCACGATAAAGCTACCTTAGAAAAGATTCGGGATTGTATCCCGGTAAGGATCTACAATGATGGCACCGATGATTTTGACATATCGCTATTCAAGAAATATATTCAAAAAGCTGAATTTAAAATATCTGTGGGCTCTATTATCATTATCGATGACTGGAAAAATTATATAGAAGAAAAAGCTCGGTTGAAGAGTAGTTTTGTGTTTCACAAATCGGAACACAAGTTAATTCAAGAGTGCATCTCAAAAAATAATTTCAACCATCAATTCAAAGAAGTGAGCACTGGTTATAGTGGTCGAACTATTCTTAAGTTCTACAAAAAAGAGCTTGGACATGGCATCTATTACCACACTATTTTTGAACACCCTTTTAAGGATTGTTGTTCTGAGTTTTATCAAAAATACCCAACAGGCCCCATTTATACAAAGGAAGAAGTGTTCCAAAAGGCTTGCGAACTAGAATATGAAAAGTGGAGATTTCACAGCGAGCAGGATTTCGCAGATATGGTCAAATTATTTAGAGAAAAACTGATTGAGCAATATGAATATGGACGAAGTATGCTTACATATTTCTAAGGCTCCGTAACCTTCTCCACCCATCTCCGTTAAAACGCCCATGAATTTTATCACAAACATGATCGCCACAGAAGAACAGTTGATTTCAACTGAACGGAGGTGATATGTTTGAATTACATATAGCAAATTGAAAACCTCCTTTACCGGGAGGTTTTTTTGTTTTTAGAAGCAATTTTTGCCGCGTTAGTGTAGTGGTCTAACACGTCTGCCTTTCACGCAGAAGATCACGGGTTCGAATCCCGTACGCGGTACTTTTTTATATATTTGGGTATTATCACCAGGCTAACATGACACCTCATTATTCTTATACACCCTCAGAGGATTTTATCAATAACCTCAATTTCGAGTTTATTGAAACCTATTCGTTACAAAGAGGCTCAGAATATGAAGCATGGGTAAAAGAAGAGACTAAAGAACTAGAAAGTTTTGAAGCGAGGAAAAGCAAAGAAAACAACCTTTCTAAAGTCGAAATTACCAGGCTTGATGAGTTGGATAAAAGACACAATTATCAACAATATCTAATCGATTCAAATGGCCTGTTTCATCCTTCTGCCAAGAAGATTGGGACTTTTAAAAAGGGCCATCAAATTGTAGAAAAGCTAATTAGCATTCTGAATACCACAATTAAGGAAATTCCAAGTTGGATGTGCGGTCCTGTTTACAGAGATGTCGTTGTTTTTTATAATGCCAAAAATGAAATTGAAGCTTCTTTAAATGTCTGTTTTAGCTGTGAATATATGGAGACAAAAATGTTTAGCCATATACACGCAGACGTGGAAACCTATAAACTCTTAAAGGAATTGTTTATTGAAATAGGGCACGAAGTTGAATTAGAATAACACTGTTTTTTTTGTCCCTCAAAAAGAAGCGCCATGATCTACCAAGCAGCTATCGATCTTCAAATAGATAAAAGAAAGGTTCAGGCCATCATTGACTTTGACACGGGGTTGATCGGGTTTACAGAAAATATAGGAAGTGAAACGGTGGAGTACTTTTTCACTGAAAGCCCAACTGAGTTTAAAATGGCTTTTTTAGACAAAATGAAGCCCCATTTTGCCGAAGAGACTTTTTTCAATCACAAGATATCCAGAAAGAATAAAGACAATTCGCTTTCATGAAACACATTTTCACCTGTATAATCGTGAGTTTGCTAGCATTTGTCCCTGCAACAATACTGGCACAATCTGCGCCGATTACCCTTGATGGCGTATTTGATGACTGGACATCAAATT
>JBGCFB010000069.1:0-4449 GCA_045106685.1 Bacteroidia bacterium
CTACCAATGCGAACACTCTTTTTAAAACGCCCATAGACATACACATGTCCCAAAGGATCAACCGCCAGGCCGCTCACATCTTCAACGCGCTGCTCTACTTGCCACTGAAGGCTTCCATTACTATCATACTTGCGGAGAAATTTTTCTCTATTTGCCAGAATCACATTCCCTTCATAGTCTGTTGCAACAAAACGCTTTGCGCGTGGATCGGCTGTGCCAAAATTCTTTTGGATCTGCGCTTCGCCTTCTCTCCCAAAGCTCATGAGGACTTCTTCATAATATTTGCCATTTTTCACCAAAGCCAAAACCGCAGACTGCCCCAATGGATCGGAAGCCATGTCTTGCAGAATATATGACTTGGACTTTCCAAGGCCAGCTGTCCAGCGCCATTCATATGGAACAGGGCGAGAGCGCTTGTCGGCCATATTACGAGGGAAAATGTAGGGAGTCACCATTTTGCCCACACGCACAGAATTCGAATTGGAACTACATTCTCCATTTCCAACGGTCACAGAGTATGTGCCAGGGCGATCCACTAGAAGGCTTGGGCCATTAGCACCAGGAATTTTTAATCCATTTCGCATCCACTGCCAGCGATTGGTATTTCCTGAAGCATTGGCGTTTAGGACCTGGCTTTTTTTATCACATAAAAATAGATCGTCTGTACCGAGGTTCGCCTTTGGACTAGGTTTTGAATTGATTGCCAAAGGTGAAGACTTGACCAGGCAGCCTGGACTTTGGCGCTCTACCTGGTAGCTTCCAGGCGCTGTAGCCATGTGTTTTTTATTGGTAGCTCCTGCGATTTTTCGGCCATCGAGATACCATTGGTATCGAACGTTTCCAAGGGTGTTAAAGCCCGCTTCGATTTCCAGACTATCGCCATCGCACATGCGCGTATCGCCATCTATGTATGCGTCCACTTCACAGCGATTGAGCGGCATGCGAAAGATGTCAACATTTCCTTCGCGCTTAGGATCGGCAATCCAGTAGGCCCATTTCCCATCAGGCGAAATCATAAAGTCAGCTTCGTAGCCAATTTTAGTATTGATCGGCGGCCCCACATTTTGAGGTGCTGACCATCGCTTCCAGGTGTTGTCGAGGCGCTTGGTCACGTAGACATCATGCGGCCCTCCACGCCCGATTCCACTGTTGAAGTAAAGCGTCTCGCCGTCAGGCATGAGATGCGGAGCATCTTCATTGAAGCGGCTATTGACGTCAGGGCCAAGGTTCATGGGTTTACCCCAGACGCCTGGGCCTTTTTTGAAGGCAACATAAATATCAGGTCCGCCTTCCGTGTCGACTCCTTTGTTGGGGAGCAAAAGGTGTCCTGTACTGGTAATAGCGTAGTCCTTATACTCACCCAGCGGCGTGTGATCTTCGATCGTCCACGATCGTTGGTTAGACCAGCGACCGTTGGGGAGTCGTACCGAGTAGTAAAATCCTTTTTGCCCGGCCTGGACGATTTGGCTTACAAAAAGGGTGTCATGATTGGGGCTGGTTTGCCAAACAAAATCAGTTCCATAACTATTTAGAGGTGACCTTAGGCGTTCTGCTGGCAGAAATTTGCCATTTGGTCCCAGCTTCGCCACCCATATGTCACCTTGATCGTTATTACCACCGGTATTCCGAGGGTGCTGACGTCGCCAGATATATAGGTATTGCCCGTCGTGTGTGGGCATTGGTTCGCGTTCTTCAAACTGACTATTGATGGCTGAACTAAGACGCTCGGCTTTTTGGGCTTCAAGAAAAAAGGGTAGGGCCAAAAAGAGGATGAGCCAAAAGGAACTTCGGAGTAAAATCATTTGATAAAATTTCGCCTTAATATTACGCAAATATCAGGATGTGCTATGGAAAAGACTCGTCATCTAACATACAGGTTGCTTTTAGCTTTGGGACTTCTCCTTTTGCTGAACGATGCTTTTACCCAAAGCCAACATAAGCCAGGGGAATTTATTGTTTGGTTGAAAGATGAAATAAAGCCAACGGTTTTTGTACAAACAATTTCTACCTATAAAAACCTCAAAACAGGAAAGGCTACTTTAAAGCATATTCGCCTGAAAAATACCCTTGCATCTCAACTCAATATCGTCTTGCTTGAAGGAGTAGATGAACAAGATGAAAAAGGCGTTTTGGGGTTTTTAGAAAATCATCCGGATGTTCTGTTTGCCCAATACAATCATATCGTAAGCTTGCGTGCAACTGAAGATAGCATCCTTCAGGATCCGCGCTTTGGCCAGCAATGGGGCCTGGATAATACAGGCCAGTCAGGCGGCACAATTGATGCCGATATCGACGCGCCCTTAGCCTGGGAACTTGCCCAGGGCGATGCGAGTGCTTGTGGCGATACCATCGTGGTTGCAGTCATTGATGAAGGCGCCGACCTGAGCCATGAGGACTTGTCTCCCTGGACCAACTTTGGCGAAATCCCCGACAACTCCATTGACGATGACGGAGATGGCTATATAGACAATTACCAAGGCTGGGATGCTTTTACACAGCGTGGTAATAATTTGCCAGTGAAAAGCCACGGAACTTCTGTTTCAGGGGTTGCGACAGCTATCGGTAATAATAATGTCGGCATAAGCGGAGTCGCCTGGCAAAGTCGCCTAATGTCCGTTGTAGGTTCTACGAATGATGAAGCGACGGTTGTATCGGCATTTAATTATGTGCTTGCGCAAAAGCGGTTATACCTTTCCAGCAATGGAAAAGCAGGCGCTTTTGTCGTCGTAGCAAATTGCTCTTTCGGAGTAGATGCAGGCGATCCCGCCAATTTTCCTATTTGGTGTGCGATGATCGACACCATGGGAGCCGCGGGGATTTTGACTGTCGCCTCCGCCTCCAATAAACGAATCGATATCGATCAGGTAAACGATATCCCGACCAGTTGTTCCAGTGATTATTTGATTAGCGTAACGGTAACCAATCGGCTGGATCGCCTCCATGGAAACACCTCTTTTGGAAAAACGACTGTCGATCTTGGCGCGCCTGGCATCGATATTCTCTCCACCTTGCCCAATAATCGCTACGGATTTACGTCGGGCACTTCGCTGGCTACACCACACGTAAGTGGAACTGTCGCCTTGCTCATGGATTATGCAAGTGAGGCTTTCCTGAGTTTGTATGACAACTATCCTGATAGCGCAGCGAGTGCCTTGAAAGAAATCATACTTCAGTCAGTCGATCCATTACCTAGCTTGCAGGATAGCGTGGTAAGCGGAGGCCGGCTGAATGCGGCGAATGCCATCAGTGTGATGGATACCTATCAGCAAAGCTTGCCTGATTGTTATGCGCCCTATAGACTCGCGGCTATACCACTCACAGATACGAGTGTGCGTTTTTCCTGGAAAGGGCCTTTAGTAGATAGTTTTCAAATTGAGTTTCGGGGAAATGGCGGCTCATGGCAAAGCAATATATCGCGATCTAATAATCTGACAATCAATGGTTTGCAAGGGTGTTTGGAATATGAGTGGAGGCTTGCGTCCTGGTGTAATGGCCAGATGGGTAGCTATAGCGATATCCGCAAGGTTCAAACGCTGGGATGTTGTATCGCTCCCGAAGTACTGCCCGGCCCTGGCTTTTTGGGACAAGATATTACACTAAGCTGGAAGAGCGTTTTTGGAATTACATATTACAGCTTTCGCTATCAATTGGAAGATAGTATATGGAATACTTTGGTTGTTTCAGACACCTTTGCCGTGATCCCGAATCTGCCTCCATGTCAGCGGTTATTTTATCAGCTTGCAAGCCAATGCGATACGGGAATGAGTGTTTGGGGACCGATTCAGGAGACTAACACACCTGGTTGCGGCGCTTGTTTGAATAAAGAGTTTTGTGAGGCATTAACTACAAGCCCAGGTGGAGATTGGATCAAGCGATTTACCATCGGTCCACTGGATAATGAGAGCGGAAATAATTTTGGTTATGAGAGCTTCGCCGATGCGGCGGTGCGCCTTAATCGTGGAGAGCGCTACGCCATTCGCCTGGAGCCTGGCTTTGCGGGAAGTCCCTTTGAGGAGTATTGGCGAATTTGGTTAGATGGAAATCAAAATGGCCGATTCGACGATCCTGGCGAACTTATATATGATAGCGGAATGGCAATAGATACGACCATTAATGATTCGATCATGATTCCGCTTACTGCTTGGGGCGGACCGAGTCGCCTGCGCGTGCGCATGCGTTTTTTCTCTGCGGCGTCAGCCTGCGGCACCATTACATTTGGCGAGACGGAAGACTATTGTATTGCGGTTGATGATTTTGTAAAAACAGAAATTCCAATCGACAATGCCCTGACTATCAATGTTTTTCCCCAGCCTGCTTCGGGTATCCTAAATGTGCAATCATCGGTATCTGTTGCGGGACTAGCGCTATTTGATATACAAGGAAGATCAGTTCGGTTTTGGGATGAAGAAGGTAAAAAGGTGCAATTATCTATTCAGACGATTCCTGCAG
>JBGCFB010000007.1:0-7041 GCA_045106685.1 Bacteroidia bacterium
TGTATTTTTTTCTTGGAGAAGAAGAAATAGCCTGTATCTTTGCAAGACTTTTGTAAAAAAGAAGGTGATGTAGCTCAGTTGGTAGAGCAAAGGACTGAAAATCCTTGTGTCGGTGGTTCGATTCCGCCCATCACCACAAAACCGAAACACAAATCCCTGTAGGTCAATGACTTACAGGGATTTTTTTGTTTCCAACTTTACACCTTAAGAGGTTTTATTTATCTAAACGCCTCTTCTGTTTTATTTAAAAAATCCATTCACAAAAACATCCCAAACCCTTTTGACCATACCTCCTTCATCTTTTACTTTGTAGCAAGATGAGGCTCACCTTTATAATTGCTTTCTTTTCCTTGCTTTTGTTGTTCTGTCTGTGTGGTAACAATACCCTGCATGGTCAGGGCTATAATAGCCGTGCGCTTACTATTTCAAGCCAAATAAATCGGGCCATTTTACCAGAATCTGAAATTGCAATCCTGGATTCAGCCCAATTTTATTTTAGTCAGGATACTCCTGATAGTAGCGTTATAAAAGGACTGGAATACATCACAAATTATTCCAACTCAAAAGTAGTATACCCACGTTTTGCAGCGCTGCTTGACAGCATGTTTGAGGAGCAAATTCGTACAGGAACAACAGCGGAGGCTATACGAATTACCAAGACAAAAAAAGGAGTAGCGCTTCGACGACAAGCCGCCTTTTGGGATAATCAAGGTGAGAAGGAAAAAGCTTTCGAAATCGCCTATAGCGCATTGGCCTTGCAAAAAGCGAATAAGGATACGACCCAGGTGATCTCTACGCTTTTACAATTAGTCGACTGGCAGGTCTATGATTTTAACTACGAAAAAGCTGATGAGCTTTTGGAAGAGGCAACAAGCCTCGGAGGTATGATTTCAGATAGCAGCAGTTTGATGGAAATCTACCTGTACACAGGCTTCGTTAGCACGAAGACAGGGAAATTTGAAGAAGCAGCACCTTACTTTCAAGACGTTCTTGCATGGGCGAGACGTAAAGGTATTCTTAAAGATGAGGGTCAAGCTCTGGAAGCATTGACGTGGACATATATGAGTATCGGAAAACTCGATAGCGCGGAGCAATATGCCCTTGAGGCCATAGACGTAGCGCACAAATTACAGCAACCGGTTTTCCTTTCTTCTATCTATGTAACCATTGCCAATGTCTACCTTGGAAAGAGCAATTGGAATGAGGCAGAACGATATGGAGACCTCGCGATGGAAATCGCTAACGAAGTGAATACACCTCAGCTACACTTTCAAGCTTCTAATGTTCTTAATGAAGTATATGAGAGACAGGGGAGGTATAAAGAAAGCCTTGAGCTTATGCTCAAAACAAATAAGCTGGCTGATTCCCTCCACAACAGTAGTAGCCGTAAAGCACTGCTCGATCAAGAATACAAATTCAAATACCAACAACAACTAGCCATCGATAGCTTGAATTATACCCAAACTATCGAGCTGGAAAAGGCACGCAGTAGCCAACGAACAACCATTTCCTGGATTCTACTTGCAGGCCTTTTGATAACGGGATTATTGGGGGTACTACTTTGGGGCAGGTACCGCATAACACGAACTCAAAAGGAACAACTTGACAAGGCAAACGACGAATTAAAATCGTTAGACGAAAGCAAGTCCCGCTTTTTTGCCAATATCTCACACGAATTTCGCACTCCACTCACCGTCATCTCAGGCATGTCAAACTTGATGGATGAGTCGGAAACCCGCACATTGATCAAAAGCAATAGTCATAAGCTCCTCAACCTTGTCAATCAGATTCTTGACCTCAGTAAACTCGAAGCGAACAAGCTAAGCTTTGACCTGAAACAAGCAGACATCATTCCCTACTTACGCTACTTGCTGGAGTCTTTTCAGTCCTATGCGGAGAGTAAAGACATAACGCTCAAATTTGACTCAGCAGCACCTCATCTTGCGATGGATTTTGATGATGAGCGGATAAACAGCATCGTCACGAATCTGATCTCCAATGCTATCAAATTTACTCCACGAGGAGGAAATGTCTCGATGGAAGTTTTTAGAAAAGCTGAGCTGCTTCAAATCGATATTACCGATACAGGAAAAGGGATTCCGCAGGAAAATCTTCCGCATGTATTTGACCGCTTTTTTCAGGTAGATGACAGCAACACGCGTCCAGGAGAAGGTACAGGGATCGGCCTGGCTTTGACTAAAGACCTGGTAGAGGCTTTTGGCGGCTCTATTACAGTCACGAGTACGCTTCATGAAGGCAGCACCTTTACCGTCAAGTTACCTATCCAGCAACAAGCACCACAAGCGGAAAGCACAGCGTTATTGCCCAATAGAAATGCGGCATCCACTACTCCTGTACATCCTGAAGCGCAAGGCCCTACAGGCAAGGCTCCATATCGCCTGCTGATAGTAGAAGACAATCCAGACTTGGTGAGCTATCTAAAGACGGCGCTGGGAGAACACTATCAGCTCTTGATCGCGCGTGATGGAGAAGAGGGGATCGCGAAGGCAATAGAGGAAGTTCCAGACTTGATCTTGAGTGATGTGATGATGCCCAATAAGGACGGTTTCGAACTGTGTGAAACACTCAAGCAGGATGATCGCACGAGTCATATCCCCATTGTTCTCCTCACGGCGAGGAGCGATGCTGAAAGTCGTATAAGCGGGCTCGCCCGCGGGGCGGACGCTTACCTGCCCAAGCCTTTCGACCAAAAGGAACTCATGGTAAGGCTAGAGAATTTGATCAAGCTCCGCCAGCGACTTCAGGCACGCTATCAACGTAATACTGTCAACAGCAGCCAGGATGAAACAACTGAAAAAGAAGATGCATTTATTTTAAAGCTTCGGGAACTTATCCAGGAACGTATCGAGGACCCTGAACTCAATGTAGCAGCCTTGTGCGAATTGATCGGCATGAGTCGTACACAACTTCACAACAAAATCAAGGCACTTACTGGCCTCGCGAGTTCGCGCTTTTTACGAAAGATACGCATGGATGAGGCTGAGAAACTGCTGCGAGAAACGGATCTTCAGATTGCCGAAATCGCCTTTAGGGTAGGTTATCAGGCACCAGCTTATTTTACCAAACTATTTGTAGAAACATTTAACAAAACGCCTTCTGAGTATAGAAAATCGCGGTTTTGAACATTTGTAATAGCATTCTGAACATATGTGATACTCAAGCGATGAGCCCTCATCTAGTTTTGTGATTGGAATATTTTTCCAAAATCATAACACAATCAGATGAAGCTTATCCGCAATATCGCTATCCTCGCACTTACCTTCCTATTCTCTTTTTCTTCATTACAAAGTCAGACGAGCTTACTAACCGGTGCGACCTACACCATCAGTGCCAACGGCTCCAACAATCGAACGGGATCCTACCAGGAGTTTTTAATCCCTACTACCTTAGGTCAGCTGGATCACGTAGAGTTTACACTGAAAGGAGGCGATGGTGGTTCACGCCGTGTGCCTAATCTTTGCCGTGAAAAAGGAGGTGAAGGTGCGTCAGTAACAGCGCGCTTCAAACTAGGTACTGGTACCAACGAGCTTAGGCCTGGCGGTATGATTCGGGTGATTGTAGGTAAAAAAGGAGCGCGTAATTCGAGTAACAATATCGCTGGCGGCGGTGGTGGTGGCGGAACCGCGATTCTGTACAAACACCCCGGTGCAGCAGACGCAGGTTTTACCCGCTATTTCTCTAGTAACGGGGCAAGTGGAAATGTCAGTAGCGTTCCGTCCGAAGACCTTGCAGATGCCAGTTCAGGCTGGGTGCTACTTGCTGTTGCTGGTGCTGGTGGTGGAGCCTATGCAGGAGGGGGTTGCGGTGGAGAAAATGGCCGTGGCGGAAATGCAAGCACCTCTGGCAGTGATGGCAAAGGGGGGAAAGCAATCGTTAATGGTAACCCTGGAGGTGTAGGCGGGGTAGGCGCTTATTGTGGAGGTGGAGGTGTCGTTGACCATCCCAATTGTGGAAACAGAGCTGGGCGTCTTACAGGTGCTGATGGCGAAAATGATAATCAGGATGGAGGTTATGGCTACGGTGCAGGAGGTGCCGGCGAGACTCATGATGGTGATGGCGGCGGAGGTGGCGGATACTCTGGAGGAGGGAATGGGGTTGCCGCTAGTGCCGGAGGAAGCGGTGGAAGTTTTGCCAATGGTGGCGCAACCTTCAGCCAAAAAACAGGCGGCGATAAAATCTTTAACTCTGAGAATGGATTCGTTAATTACACCTTTCAGGATCGCGGGCTCAACACACCTAATGCGATTTGCAAGAATGTACAAGTTTATCTCGATGCTAATGGCTACGCATCGATAGGAGCCTCTCAGCTGAATAATGGCTCAAACGACGCCTTTGGAAGTACACTCACATTTTGCATCGATAGTACGACCACTTGTGTAGACTCTTTCCGCTTTGATTGCGACGACGTTACGACGCATTCACTCATCCTAAAAGTGGACAATGGTCTGGCTACTTCTACCTGCGTAAGTATTATAACAGTCGACGATAGCATCCCACCGGTAGTTACCTGCCCGGCGAACCACACCGTACAGGCACCTCAATCAGGCTTTTTTATCCACTTCACTATTTTGGGAGCTAATGCTACAGATGCCTGCTTACCAGCCCTTACTACCATCAATGATCAGGTGGTGAGCTTGAGGTGTAGTGATATTGGTGATCATGACTACTATTTTACCCTGACAGATCGCACTGGAAATGCAGGCAGATGCACAACACGAATTACGCTTGTAGATAATCACCCTCCAGTACTGAATTGCCCATCGGACATGACGGTATATGCTGAATCTGACAGGTGCGGAGCTACAGTCAACTATTTGGTACAAAATCAAGACCCATGTGCCAGAGGAATTACCCAAACAGACCTAAGCGGCCTGAGCAGTGGCGACGAATATCCTGTTGGCACGACCCTGCAAAGCTATCAGGGAAGGGACCATGCTGGCAATACCACTGATTGCAGCTTCTCCATTACGGTGCAGGACACCACACCTCCCGATATTACCTGTGATGCGGTCAGGCTTATAACGCTACCCGACAGCAATGATCAGATATTAATCAATACCATTAGCTTAGGCTCTAGCGCGACCGATAACTGTGCCTTGCCATTGGGTACATTACCTAAGTCACAAACAACGACCGTTGGATGCAATACGCTTGGAGATAGAGACTTCAGCTTTTCCTACAGCGATATTTATGGAAATAGCAGCACATGTACCACCACCTTAAGCGTGGAAGATACCACGGCTCCAAGCCTATATTGCCAGGACATCATCGTTTCGCCTGACAATGCAAATTGCGATGCGGCAGTAGCCAATTATACAGTCGGCCATTACGACTACTGTGGTGCAAATCTCAGTCAATCGGATGCAACTGGCCTCAGTAGCGGCAGCACCTTCCCATATGGAGCCACGACCCTTAGCTATCGCGCCGTCGACGGGTCAGGAAATAGTAGTAGCTGTAGCTTCACTGTGACGGTTCAAGACTCGGATGATCCAGTGATGCAATGCCCTACTGACACCACCGTATATGCGACTATTTTAAAATGTGAAGCTATTGTAAACTATACCGTCAGCAGTATTGACAACTGTGGTTCAAGACATTTTCAAATTGATCAGAGCAGACTTACTTCGGGTGATGATTTTGTTACAGAGGTTCGCATTGTTCGCCCCCAATTTATCCGTTACAAAGTGTATGGCGCGGAGCAGACTTGGGTAGCTATCGATTCAGCAGGCAATACCGACACTTGCCGCTTTACTATAACAGTCGTAGATACCACGGCTCCACAATTTCGGCGCTGTCCACCGAACCAAACGGTGGCTTCAGATGATGACATCTGTGGCTCCACAGATTTTGATTACAATTGGATAATTGGAGATAACTGTACGATTAATACAGAGCGGCTTGACAATAATGGGCTTGACTTGAGCGGCACCTTGCCGCTAGGAACTCATCTATTTTCACTCAGAACCTATGACGATTTTGACAACGCAGATACCTGCAATTTTACCATTACAGTAAACGATTCCACCGCTCCTCAATTTAGTTGCCCTGCCTCGATCGTTCATGGCACAGTACAGGGAGAATGTTATGGCGAATTTACTACTCCACCAAGCGCAACAGACCACTGCGACAACTCGGAGGTAGTTACGCAAATCAATACAGGAGGCCTATTATTGGGTGATCAATTTCCTATTGGAGTATCGCCTCTCAGCTTTTTAGCTACTGATAATGCGGGCAACACAGACACCTGCCATGTATCGCTTGAAATTATTGATCAAGAAACTCCCAGCTTAACCTGCCCTAGTGATACCGCGCTGTTCCTCAATTCAAATTGTGGAGCAACCTTTAGCTATAATGTAACCAGCACGGACAACTGTGGCTCAAGACATTTCCAGATTGACACCTCAGGTTATCGTTCAGGGGATAATTTTGTACCAAATCCTTTTGTCAACCCACAATATTCAGTTGAGCAATCATGGGTAGCCATTGACTCAGTAGGCAATACAGATACGTGCACCTTTATGGTGACCGTGCAGGATAGCATTGTACCGAACTTTAGGCGTTGTCCTGAAGCTATTACTGTAGCTACTGACCCGGGAAGCTGCACCGCAATGGTGTTCTATATTGTTGGATACAGTGATAATTGCTCAGCCCGATTTCGTCAATTTGATGGAACAGGTTTTAGAAGTAGAAGCAATTTTCCGTTGGGAGTAACCCCACAAGCTTTTAGGGCTTATGACAATTTTGGAAATGATGATACCTGCTCATTTAACATTACAGTGTATGACGCTGAAGCACCTGTGCTTAGCTGCCCTTCAGATACGGTTATCCAGCCAGGCAATAACTGTCAAGCATTCTTTAACTATACTGTGAGTAGTACTGATAACTGTGGCGCAAGGCATTATCAGATTGATAATTCTGGAAAAACTTCAGGAAGCAACTTTGTCACTTTCCGGAACACCATATTTCCTCCCTCTAGGGAACGAATCTTTGACCACGTGCAATCCTGGGTTGCGATAGATT
>JBGCFB010000070.1:0-2627 GCA_045106685.1 Bacteroidia bacterium
CGCTATGCAATGACAATACGCTTCAGGATGCCCTCTCTTTTAAAGGAATGACTTGGAAAAAGCGCTATGGTTTATCTGGAGAAAAAGAAGACCTTGAAAAGGCGCTTCGCTTTCTCATGTTCACGCAGCGCATAGATGATAGCTTGCGAAGCCTCCATTACTATGATCAATCCAAACTAAGTATAGCAGAAGAAAGCCACTTAAGGGCTGAATTGATCCTCGAAACCATTTTGGAACTTCACAGGATTTCACCGCGAAAAAGCCTATTGGACACTGCCTACCTATGCATGGAGCAAAGCAGAGCTCGTGTTCTTTTCGATGCCTGGCATAAGGCTGGAGGAAAAGAGTTTAGGCCTTTAGCTCCGAATCAATCCTTCATTATACCTTCTGATTCGCTATTCAAGAGTCTGGGAGAACGAGCATCCTTTGTATGGTTTCATACTGGAAAAGAGCAAGTCTATTCGCTGGTGGGGAATGTTGATTCCTTCGTTCTACACAAGTTAGCACCAACACAGCAGATAGATTCCTTGTCAAATACTTTTTCACAATATGTATCTGACTTCAAGGCCTCCGAAAATGAAATAAAAGAGGTAGGAAAAACACTATTCCCATTACTCTTCCCGCATCCTGATAATTTGCCTGAACGGATCATTATCTCAACTGACGGTGCTCTTACAAGGATTCCTTTTGATGCGCTTGTCCAGGCAAATGGCGAATACTTTATTCAAAAACATATTCTTTCCTATGCTTTAAGTGCTTCTACTTTAACTGAGAGTTCAAGCCCTTCTGCCTCTATGAGCATGATTGCCATATCGCCTGAAAAATGGAAAAACGCTTCTCTGGCGCCCTTAAAAAAAGAGCGAGGAGAGGTACAGCACATTTGTAAGAAGGGATGCGAAAAACTGGAAGGTTCCCAAGCAACTAAAAGCCTGTTTAAGGCACTTTTGCAATCATTTCCTACCAGGATAATTCACTTTTCTACCCATGCGAAAGCCGGACATTCACTCGACCCAAAAGAAAGTTGGGTTGCCTTCTCTGACCATGATTCTCAGGACAGTGCCGATTATTTCATGTATTTAGATGAAATTTATGCGATGTCTTTGCCAATGGATATGGCCTTTCTTAGTGGATGCGAGACAGGTATCGGAACGGTAACAGGAGGAGAAGGTGCATTGAGTTTAGCACGTGCATTTACCTATGCAGGCTGCAAGTCTGTGATTTCTACATTATGGCCAGTTGAGCATGAACCGAATGCCTGGATCGTGCAAAAGTTTTATCATTATTTAAACAAAGGCTTTTCAAAAGATAATGCCCTTCGACAAGCAAAATTAGACTTCCTTAACCCTGATGAACAAGACCAGTGGGAACGTAAACCCAACCGCTGGGCAGCTCTCACTGCACTTGGCAATATGGAGCCCACTATTATAATAAAAGACAAACCGCCCTATGCGTGGTATCTCGTTATTGCCGTAGGATTGCTACTATTCTTTGTCTTTTTGAAAAAAAGTTTAAAAAAATAGCCATTAGTGATTATAGGTTGGTCGTGCCAAACACTAAACAATAGAAAGCACGAATCATTCACTAAAACAACCTAACTCCAAAACAACATTTTATTTAACACCGTCATTCCGCCCATACAGGGCGGCAGGCATTGTATTAACTCATTTATCATGAACAGAAAACGATTTGAACCACACGGAGGCTACGGCCCTGAGTATGTAGACCAACAAGACGGCTACGATGACGAAATGTACGAAACCGGCGACTTTGGCATGTCGGAAGCCACAGCGACCGAGATGTACGACTGGGCAGAAAACATCAATGAGATGATGGACGAAATGGACGATGAGGAGTTGGAAGAATTTGCTATGGAACTTATGGATGATGAATTTTTAGGTGCCATAATTCCGAAGATTCTTGCAGTTGGAAAAAAAGTACTATCTGGAATTGGCGGACTCCCACGTTTCCCTCGTCGTCCTCGTCGTCCTCGACGACCTCTCCCACGTCCACGTCCACGCCCTAGCACTGGCTACACAATCAACCAATTTGGCAGAGATGCCTCTCGGGATGCAGGCCAATTCTTACAAAATCTTGGTGGAAACATCCAACGAAACGGTCCTCAGTTTTTCAATCGCCTTGGTCAGCAAGTGGACCAATTTGGTCGGCCTCCCTACAACCCTTATGGTCCTTGTCGCCAAAGTCGCTACCGCCGCTAAAAACCCTTTTGCCTTATGGATACGAACATTCCTTCAAACTACACTGAAATGCTCACAAAGATGGGCATTGACAATCCTAAATCGCTCGCTATCGCGCAGCTTATGGACCAGCAACAGGCAAATCAGGAAGCGGAAGCTGAGCCTGAAGTACATCCTGACATGGAAAAGCTGAAGGCTGAAAATCACCGTTTACGCAAAGCAATCAAGGCAATGGAGGCACTCGCTTTTGATTTTGCCGGAGCTGTCGGCGCATGCCCCGATTGTTGGGGAGAAGACCAGGATTGCAAAACCTGCGAAGGACACGGTAGTCCAGGTGCAGGTAAAATCGATCAGGAAGCCTATAGCTTCTTTATCGCACCTCTGTTCGGCCAAATGGCAGACCACAACTACCCTAATTACCAATTAAAAAAA
>JBGCFB010000071.1:0-13276 GCA_045106685.1 Bacteroidia bacterium
CGCAAAGGTCTTATGGCTGTCGCCCATACGGGCCATCTCAGTTCCTGACCAGGAATTTTCGTCGTGATTAGATGTGAAGTGCATCTTGTATCCCGATTGATACATGCTGTCATACTTCGCCAGCACACGATCGATATCCAGCGCGGTCTTGATGTGAATTTCTTTTCCGTCTTCACTTACGAGGTTACCTTTTACCAGCTTCGCGGTGCTACCGCGATTGGCGCGCTGCGACTTCGCAATATCGTTGAGCGTATGGTGCATTTCCCAACCATAATCCATCTGGAATGCATGGATATTGAGGAACTCAGGAACCTCCGCTTCAGCGAGCATAAAAACAGGGCGAATCGCATACAGCGCATCACTCGCCTCCGTCCAAAAGTCGGCAGGAACGCCGTGGGCTACATCTACGCGAAAGCCGTCGATGCCCACTTCTTTTATCCAAAATGACATCGCCTCAATCATACCGAGACGCATTTCCTTATTGTCATAGTTGAGGTCAGCGACATCGGTCCATCCCCATGACTTCCCGGTATTATAATCGATCGGGTCAGTGATGTTACCGAGTGAGTCTTTGGTGTACCATTCGGGATGCTCTGTGATCCAGGGATTATCCCAGCCGGTGTGGTTCGGCACCCAGTCGATGATCAGGCGCATACCTGCATCATGAATTGCCTTGAGCATGTGTTTAAAATCATCCATCGTACCGAAGCGGGGATTCACATCATAGTAGTCTCCAATAGAATATGGGCTCCCAAGTTCACCTTTGCGCTTTACCTTACTCACCGGATTCACTGGCATAAACCATAGGATATCGACTCCCATTTCTTTGAGGCGAGGAATATGTGATTCAAAGGCCTTAAAGGTTCCTTCGGCCGTGTACTGACGAAGGTTGACTTCGTAGATATTGGCATTCTTGTGCCAGTCAGGCGTGCGCGGCTTGGTCCAGGATTCGACCTGAGTCTCTTCCTGTGGGCTCGTCGTGGCGGCTTTTTCGCTACAGGAAACAAGCGCCAGCGCAGTCATCAGCGCGATGATGATGACGAGAAGTGTTGACAATTTATTCATATAGAGTTGTTGATTTTAGTTTTTTTGAAATAGGCAAAAATGGAAAGTGTGCAGTCTAATAAATCGTTAGATAGCCAATCTCATCGCTTCACCACCTTAAACACCTTTCGCTCCAAGCCATTCTCCACATTGATGAGATACACGCCTGCGGGAAGGTTTTTCATGCGTGCCAAAGTATTGTTGATATCGTGTAATGCACCCTCGCTCTGCAAAAGCTTTTTTCCCTGAACTGAAAAAACGGCAAGCCTAATATGATCGGTCCAGACCGCTTCGCTGCTGCGCAGCTGAGGCATTCGCTCAAAAGGATTTGGTGCGATCACCAAACCTGTTTCAGCAGCGATTTCCTCGCCCACAGGCTCCTCCACCAAAGGCAGCGTAATCGGTTCGCTGCCCACAGCAAAATAGCTGAAGCTCGTCACGCCTGTCGCGTAAATCGTCGCCGGATCACCTCCGGAAGAATTCGGTGCAGAAGTCGGCATCTTCACATACGCGCTGCCTCCGCTGCTTTTGGCGAGGAAAGCACTCGACTGGTCAAAGCTCAGGCCTTGATCCACGCCGCGCCACTGCACCTCCACACGCGTATTGACACCGCCCGTTTCAGGACTGATTTCCCAACTGCGGCGCACCACAGTATCTCGCACGACTGCCGCTCCGCTGCCGCCTTGCACATATACATTATCGATGACCCGCGCATGAAAAAAGGAAAGGGTTCCGCTATTGGTCAAGCGAACGGGATTGTAACTACTGTTTCCAACAGGAAATTCACGCTGTGCGCTACCGACCTGACAGATCAGTGATGGGCCCACGGCCGCGCCGCCAGGGGTCTGAACATAGGCTAAATTACTTCCGCCTGTGATTTGGGCATTGGCGCCCAGAAGAAGGTCCTGGTTTATCAGCTTGGCAAGGCCGTTGGTCAGGCGCAGTTCCTGCGTCACCGTATCGCGACCTTCCAGGCTTACGCCGTTTGTATTGTTGATTTCGAGCAAACAGATATTAAGCCCTGGCTCGACTAGCTGCGCCTGCGATCCATTGAAGCGCAGATGCCCGCAGCCGATCACGCGCCCGCCCCCTGTGAGGTCGCCTCGCACTTCCAGTCTCGTATTAATCGGCACATCGATTTCAGCGCCTGTTTCAAGATATAAATTACGCGCAGCCTGCGCTCCGAAGATGCGCGGATATGGCGTCGCACATGCTGGAATATATACATCCGTAAATGCATTAGGCCGCTTGGCTCCTTCCCAGTTTTTGCAATTACCCCAATTTGTATCACCACCATTTCCTGTCCAAATCGCCGCCGTTTCCGCAGCCGAGAAGAGAAGCGGATCATAATCGCGTGGAGCCTGATAGGTAACTTTTACCCACACCTTTTGACCCATATTTACTGCCGTCGTATTACGTGCTTTGAGCGTGATCCAGGTATCATTTTGCGGTGTATAAGTCCCTGTCAATGAGCCTGTTCCTGACACTTCCGCTAATACAGCACCATCCAGACCGTAAGCACCGACGGTAAGGTTTTGGGTATTATTTGAAGGGAAAAGCTCAAACGTAACGGAACGTCCGCCTTTGACAAATACCTTTCCTGCAATACGCTGGTTGCAAGCTCCGGCAGGCAATGCGCCTCCTTGCTGCAAAGACTGACAGTGGCTATCGCCAAGGTCATCGTCGAGTTCCCATTCCTGTGTCGTCAGACTGTCGCGCGCCGGAACATATGCTCCCTGAATGCCGCTTGGGCCCCAGACACAATAGCCATAGAGGTTATTGGCAGGATCGACAGGCGGCACCCAAATGGTGATCCTTCCATTGGCGGGGACGGTGATCGTGCCGGTGTTGGCGCCGCTGTAATCGCTTAGCACTGTGCCCGCCACGAAGCCAGAATTGATGGTACAGCCTTTCCATGCACTTCCGTTATCGTTGGTACCAATAACGGCTTTGCCCTGGCGCTCGATGACAAGTACATCGGCCTGTTGGCCGCTGTTGCGATTGGTGAAGCCAGCATCCCAAAACTCAGCCGCCACATCCGAAGATGGCACGCGATAGGCGCCGCTTTTGAAGTCAAGATTCTGGTGGCACCAGATCAGATTCACCAAAGGCTGACGCACCGGCAAGTCCGTGACATTATCCGGGCGGTGGGTCCATCTTTTACCTGTATTTCCTATGTTAAATAAGTCTTCAAAAAACACAACCGGATTTCCATCCATACCAAACATAATGGCATAGGCAGTGATCATGCGATCATTGAATGGGTCGAGATTCGGCGCGAGTTGCTGGCCAGTATTCCAGCCGGTATAGTTTCCTGTGCCACTGAGAATAGGGCGAAAGGTGTCGTGCAAATTGATGAAAGGCGCAGTGCGATGAACGTAGGTATTGGAACCCACATAAAACGTCACACGGCGGTTTTGCTGCGCGCCTGGGATGCTGGCCATATTGTAAAAGCCGTTTCCGGTAGCCATTCCGTAGAGCGCACTGCGCAGGCCAAAGTCAAAGGTCCCGATCAGTTCTTCTGAGCCTCCGTTGGCACCAGTGACACTATTGACCCAGGTATCGAGCTGAGCTCCACCGCCGACCCACTCGCCGATATTCATCATCGCTTCGCCCTGATTGGCCCAGCCATTGAGGTATTTCGTATTGTAACTCAGGTCCTGGACGATATCACTTCCAAAATGCTTTACGGCATCCCAGCGAAAGCCGTCGGCGCCGGTCTGCTTCATCATCCAGAGCATCCAGTTGCGGGCGTTATCGCGCATGTAGCTGGTGCTTTGAACAGGATTGTAGCAGCCTGTGCAGGAGCTTTGGCCGAAGGCATTGCTCTCATAGGAAATATCAGGCCCCCAGAATACGGAGTTGATATCGTTGGTGCAGCAGGCGTTGAAGGTGTTTGGATAAAAATTTGTCCAGTTTTTGGCCCAGCGCCCGGAGCGATTGAGATAGTCGCTTGCTGAATTATTATTGACCGGCGTAGCGTAGGATACATAACGGAAGTTCTTATATCCGCTTGTACTGAAGTCGTTGTAATTATTGAGGGCAAAAAGGTCTTGGCCGCCCGAGCCGTTGGTGCTGCCTGCGGCATCGGTGTGGTTGAGGACGATGTCCTGAATCACTTCGACGCCATTGGCGTGAAGGGTGGCGACCATTTGAAGGACTTGGTCCTTGTTGCCGAGGCGAGTGGTCGTGGAGCCTTTCTGGAATTTGTCTCCAAGATCATAATGGTCAAAAGGCGAATAGCCGACCGAACTGGTGGAAGCATTCTTGTATGCTGGTGGTACCCAAACAACGTCGATGCCCATGGCGCGCAGGCGCGGCGAAAGCTCGCTCAAATAGCCCGCCCAATTATTCTGATAATTATTGTTCCAATAATCCCACCAATAGCCCTGAAGTACGACCTTCTTTACCGTCGTTTGTCCCTGACAAAACCAAGCCGATATAATCAACAAGAATAAGGTTCCCCAACGTCTAAACATGGTTCGTGTTTTTTATAATCTGATCTAGCATTTGCTACACTCGAATGATTGAAAAACGCACGAGAGCATCAAGTATCGAGTAGCAAGGATCAAGTGTTTAATAGCTAATAAACAGCAAAAGCAGGGAAATATCCCTGCTTTTCTCCAAATATTCAACTATTTAAATACGAAAACGATTTAGAACGTAATCTTTCCGAATTTGTCTTTTTTACGCTTGTTGCCGTAGATGAGAACATAGCCGTAATCGTCTTGAAAGAATATTTTGGGACGAAGCACGACTTCCTTGCGATCACGGTCAGCAAGTATCTCTTTCTCCACTTCACCTTCAGGCGAAATCGTAACTGATACGGGGACAGCCTTTGTGTAGCCTATCAGACGCTTGGTATCTCTAAAGTGCTTAAGATTGACATTTTTAGGGTTGTCATTATAAATCAAGTGAATCCCTGCCTCGGAGACCCCGATGATCATGGAGTGATATACAATCTTGTTTTTATTGGTTGGGATGTTAATCCAGAGATTAGTTCCTCCAAAATTAAAAAACGAAGATCTTGTTATCGAGTAGAATTGATTTTTAGGAATTGCCCGTACCCATTCTTGTTTTCCTTCAGGGCTAATGCTTGCTACAACGATAGGGCCATGTAGCCATTGCTCGGTTATTTGGGCGGGAGTTCCACCACCTGATGCACCAGTACGAGTGTTATAACCACCGCCACCGCCACTCGACGAACTCGTATACACATAATATTCAGCAATAAATACTGCGCCTCCATCCTCACGCAGGATGATTTTTCGTGGAATAAAATTATTAGGAACCAACCTGCCTTTCGCAGCAGATTTTTCCTTTAAAATTTGTGCAGTGAACTCCGTGGAAAAATCTTCAGTATTCACAACTTCTACTTGCTCTGAAACGCGGTTAATTTTGATATAATAAGAGCCTTTTATTCCTTCATACTTGAATAATCCACGTGGGGTACGCTCTCCATAAAATCCGCCACCGACAAGGTTTCCATCTCTATCAATATCCAGAAGGATCGAAGACGCAGACTTCGGGCCTAGGTCAACAGGGATTTTCCTCACTTCAAATCCATTACTAGGATCATACATATAGACATTCATTTCTTTGGTGATCGTGAGTTTGCGCTTTCTATCCCAACCCGTTTTTCGCACAGCCACATACACTCCACCTTCATTCGAAATAACATAACTACTTACTGAATAATAATCTCTCTCTTCCTGTATCGGAAATTCTTCCTCCATTTCTTTGATCGTAAACAGCGAAGGCGTGAGCACACGCATATTAACTACCCACTTATCATTGTCCTTTCCTTTTGGCTTTTTATAAGGAGCAGCGTGTATGAGAAGCATTTTGGATTTATCACGAGACAGCTTGATGTAAAAATCCCCTTGGCGGCTTTTTTTCTCTACTGTTGTAGATAAAATATCGGTGTGCTCCGTCGGAATCTTTCCTTTTTCACCCAAGGTGTATCCGTAAACATTATACTTTTTTTCACTCTTGAGGTATTGGTAGGTAAAAAGTATGATCTGGTCTTCCATTAGATAGACATTACCCATTTTCGTTTTCTTACCATTCATCATGGGTAACTCTAACTTCGTGGACCATGCGAGTTTTTGAGAACTTCCTTCATATTTTTCCAGGTAAAAAAACTTGGATTTATATGCGAGTGCATAATGTCCGTCTTCCGTCTCTCCGACGAACTTTGCAACGAGCTTGTTAGTCTCTATATCATCTCCCCAATCAATGGTTTGGGCAGATAAGGACATGGTGATAAGAAGCGCTACTGCCAAAATCGACAAGCGCTGGAGTGCATGGGTGATCATAGTTTTGTATGATTTAATTAAACAGAATTTGGTTGCAAGGTACGAATTTGTACTTTTCGAATTAGCGTATAAATCCTTTTTAATACTGACTCAAGGCATGCTATCGATCGAATACATTCGCGCCCAAAGTTCTCCAACCTCTTTTGAGCGGGGTGAAGATCTTTACCAAAAAGGAGCTGTCCGCCAGCTTCTCAAAGCAGGTAATACGCTAAGCGCGGAGGTGCAAGGAAGCTCACGCTATCAGCAGACGATTCACCTGGATCAGAACCCGGTATATGCCGCCTGCTCTTGCCCATACGATCATGGAGGCTGGTGCAAGCACCTTGTGGCTGTGGTCTTGACAGCAAACGACAAGACATTTACAGAAGAAGTCGTTGAACAAGAAGCTCCAATAGCTGAGGATGCTCATGATGAGGCTTTTTATGAGACGACTTTTTTACAGGCAAATCAAGCTAGCCAAGAGGCATTCCTGCGCCAGCTGTTCACTCAGCGAAGTGAATTACGGCAAGCCTTTCTCGCTTTTCATAAGCCGCCCGAGGTCGTCAGTTTTCAGCAGATAAAGGATATAAGACAGGATACGACATTATTATTCAAACAAAATCCATTCAATCATGAGGTTATATCAGAAGTAGCGTATGACGACGATTCTGATAATGACTACGTATCAGATGATGACTTGTGGGATCAAACTGCCGAAAAAATCACGGAAAAAAGTTTTACTCCATTATCAAAAGCCATAAAAAAAGCTAAAAAGCAAAAGGAAGGCCTTCAGGCTATTGCAGCGCTAATAGGAGGTCTTGAAGCACTATCTGCTCGTGATAATTCACTTGACGAATATGATTACGATGATCTTCAATGGAACATGTTCAACAAGCTTCAGCAGGATGTAACCCGTATTTGGGAGGCCGGAATCTATACTCCCGCACATTTTCAAAAAGGAATCGAATTAGTACTGGATCGCTGGAGTCACTTGCATGCACGCGATGATGGTGGAGCTTTCACTCTTGACACTTTGACTCCTTTGCTTAAAGCGCTCAGCAGCGATCAGGTGAGTGCTCAGTTTCTTCTCCATCGTCTCGATGCTTATATAGCCGATAATCACGGTGCGGAGGAATTACATCTGTTTGCAGCACAAAAAGCTAAAAAAGATGAAGCGTTAGCGAAATTAGAGAAGCGATTTCGGTTGAGCAATCTTGCGGCGGCTAAAGCCTGGCTCTTGCGCTTGCGCAAACAGGATGATCCGGCAGACTTTGTAGCGGCAGCACGAGAAGCGCTGGACACGCACAAGAAGAAAATCATCGCCTTTCTGGGCGAACATCTTCGCGAAAGCGATAATCAGGATTTGCTTACTGAGGTTCTGGGCCTACGTGCCTCGACTAATATGTCCATGAATTTATATCGTCAATGGCGAGTGCGGGTAGATGAGCAAGCGCGCATGGAATTTCTAACAAAACATAGCGAGGGTTACATTAAAAGCGCTTTTTACCTCAAACTCCTCATCGAAGAAAAACAATACGAAACGATTCGAGGGCTTGCCAAAAAGCAATATTTTGATTCGTTAGCATCTTATTTGAAACCTATTTTGGCGATTTATCCTGATTTCTGTTTTAACAAAATCAATGAAACGCTCCAGGAGCAGTTAGCGAGCGCAAGCAATCGACCTACTTACGAAAAAGCAGTAGCGTTAATGAAACTGGCAACCAAAATTCCTAACTTTAAGGCAGATGCACGCGCACTGGTTCAGCACTATGCTTCCATGCGTCGCCCGTCACAAAAACGCGCCATGCGCGAAGCGGGCCTGATTCAATAATTTTTTTCACACAAACCCAACCATTTACCATCAATAAACGGTTCTTCTCATATGAGACAGTTTTTCAATCTATTACTTGCCTGTTTTCTTCTTATGAGCATGGGATTTGCCCAGGTTCAATTTAAGGCTCCTTCCATTTCCTTTCCGACTGATGCTTCTTATGAGCAAATCGCTCTCGGGTTGGCTCGTGACTTGGGGCTACCGGCGGATTTTGCATTAAAAAAAGAGCTGGATAAGCGTAGCCCTATCAACCGCTACATCACATTCCAGCAAACGTATGCCGACAAACCACTCCAGGAAGCAGGCGTAAAGATCGCGCTCGATGAGCAGGGCAAGGTCTTATGGGCGATGGATTTTTTGAAAAAAGGTCTGAATATGCCCGATGCCAACAGTCGATGGACAGTGTCCGAGCAGGCGATTCGCATGCGCTTGCTCAAGCAGTTCAGGACCCTTGATGTCCAACTTGAAAAGGTTTGGTATGTCGATGAGCAAGGCGTATCGCCTGTCTGGCGTGCATGGACATTTTCGCACAGCCAAGCTGGAAGCTACGAGGTCATTATCCATGCTCAAACCGGAGTAGAGCTTGCACGCACAGATCGCGCAATGTACCACAACCACAAAACTGCCGCAGACACATCTGGCAAGGCACGCGTGTGGTCACCTAATCCGATCACACAATCAGGGCAGCCATACAATTCCCTCTTTGCTAATAACAGCGATCAGCATAGCGCTGCTTTCGAACCTTTTATCGATACTGTTGTGCTCCAGAATATCACGTTCGAAAACGGGGTTTTCAAATTGGAAGGACCATATGTAAAGATTGTTGACCTTAGAAATAATACGATTGCTCCTGTGACAAGCAGTGACGGTAATTTCTATTTTACACGCGACCAAAGTGGCTGGGAAGACGTCATGGTATATTATCATATCGACACCTATCAGCGATATATTCAGAGTTTAGGATTCACAAATTTGTGGGGCGATCTTCCGCTTCAAGCTGACCCACATGGCAGAGGAGACGATGACAATTCCAGCTTCACTCCTGACGGTGATGACTCCTATCTATTATTTGGAGAAGGTGGCGTAGACGATGCAGAAGATGGAGATGTGATTCTTCATGAATATGGACACGGTCTTGCCTTTGCAGCCTCACCAAACACAAATTCCGGCAGAGAACGCAGTGGTCTCGATGAAGGCTTTGGAGACTATTTCGCAGCGTCATTTAGTTATGACTTAAACGCCGGCGGTTATGGCTGGGGCGATGTCATGAACTGGGATGGCCACAATCCATTTTGGGACGGACGTCAGGCTGACAACACCGAAAAATACCGCGTTGGGCAACGGAATATTTACATCACAGGCGCGCTTTGGGCTTCTACGATGATGGAAGTTCGCCAAACAATCGGCGGGCAGCTTACAGACCGTCTTCAATTTGAAATGCTATACGGCCTTACCCCCAACATGCTAGTTCCCGATGCTGCACGCCTCGTGATAGCCGCTGACTGGCGTTATAATGCAGGTCAAAACGAAGGTGCACTCCGCACGATCTTCTGTAGCCGCGACATTCTATCAGGAACAGACTGCCTGCTTACTTCGAATGAAGAACTGGCAAAACCTCAGAACTGGCAAGCGATAAGTTCTGCCCGCAACCTGATCATCGACTGGAAGTTACAGCCACTTGCATGGCACGCTGAGGTCTCAGATATACAGGGCCGCATTATTGGTTCCCTAAATAGAGAAGCGAATTCGCTCAATGGGCTCACGCCAGGATTTTATGTAGTCAACATGAAGATCGATGGAAAGGTAGTCGGAGCGAAGAAGGTGGTTGTTGAATAGTTTAAAGTTTCAAGTTGAAGGTTTAAAGTTCAAGGCTGGGTTCAAAGTTCAAGGATGCAGGAAATTTAGATTTTTCTCTGCCTTAAACCTTGAACTGCCTTTGAACCTTGAACTGCTTTGAACCATACACAAAAGCCCGCCTCTAAAGAGAGGCAGGCCCGAGGTCAATCGTTGTATTGTTCTAGTGCCTTCGGCACTAATTTGTCAATCGTCAGTCGTTAATCTGCAATAGTCAATTCTTTCTAAAAGCACACCTATTGTAGAAAAAACAGGGGATTTACGATTGACTATTAGCGATTGCAGACTTAGTGCCTTCGGCACTAGCGGCTAAGCCGCAAGTATTAAATTTCGTCTTCTGCTTCCAGTACCTGACGACCGCGGTAGTGACCGCTTTCGAGGCATACACGGTGAAGCAAAGTTGGCTCTCCAGTGATTGGATCGAGATAGAAAGCTCTTGGAGTAAGCTTAATGTGAGTACGACGCTTGTTACGGCGCTGCTTGGAGATTTTTCGTTTAGGATGTGCCATCGTTCAACAGTTATTATCAGTTTTCTTTATCAAATTTCAACTTCTTCAGTGCTTCCCAGCGAGGGTCAATCGGGCCGTCGTCGTTTGATTCCGACGCTTCTTCCGGTGACGCTTCAGTATCGATATATTTCAATACTTCAGGGGAACATTGATGAGTAGTTTCGTCCGGGACTAGTCGTAGTGGTAAAGCTGTCTGAATAAAGTCATAAAATTCCTGCATGAGACTCAAACGTGTTTCGCCTGGATTAACATGCATGACGTCGTATCCTTCAAAATCCATCTCTGGATCAAAAGCATATATAATCCTCGAATCAGATTTGATCGGTTGACTATATTGCTCTAAACAACGGTCACATGGAACATCAACGCTTCCTTCAAAAAAGAATTTCACGTCGAGATGGGTGCCATATTTATGCATATCAAGATGCACATCTAACTCCCCGTCCTGGATGACAGCTGTAGGAAACTGCTCGAAGAGCGTTTTGTCTACATGGTAATCGTCTGAATTCGGGCCTATTTTCATGCCCGACACATTGATTACATACGGATTTTCAAAGGACTTTTTCATGGTTAAGCCTTACCTGGAACTAACCGGACCGCAAAGATAGCCTCTCTCTGAGTTTTTACCAAAGCTTATGATAAAGTTTCTTCTAGCTATTGGCAGTTAGCTTTTGGCCTTTGGCTTTTATTTGCACTTTTACGACTCACAAACTGTCATTTATGATACTCCTCGCCCTGGCACTCGCGCCTATCGCCTTCATCCTATTATATGTATACCTCCGCGACGAGTATGACAAAGAACCGCTCAAGCACCTGATCATAGCCTTCATTGGGGGCGTTGTGATTGCCTTTCCGGTAGTCTTGATTGGAAATGGCCTGAGCGAATGGTGGGGACTTGACGGCAGTTCCCCATCTATTATAAAGGTGATTGTATACACCTTTGTTATTGTGGCCTGTACCGAGGAAGGCATGAAATATCTCGTCACGCGCTGGTATTGTTATCGCCTTCCGGAGTTTGATGAGTCTTATGATGGGATTATGTATGCAGTGACGGTAAGTATGGGATTCGCTGCGATTGAAAACGTCTTGTATGTATCTCAGGGCGGCGCCAGCGTAGGCTGGCTACGGGCCTTTTCGGCTGTTCCGGCGCATGCTATTTTTGGTACTGCGATGGGCTATTTCGCAGGCAAAGCAAAATTCAACCCTATTATATCGCCCTGGTTCACACGCATGATTGGCCTATTCCTCGCGATCATTTTGCACGGAGCTTATGACTTCTTTTTGTTCCAACAAAGCTATGAATACCTCGCACTGGCTTCCTTCGTCATGGTGCTTATAGGCGTATTTCTCAGCTTTCGGGCGATGCGAAAACATAAGGAAACAGCAATTAAACGCTGGCAGGAGTAATACCTTTCGGGTAATTAGCTTGGTGTTTTGTGTTAAGGGTTTTGAGTTCCTTTTTGGCTAAAACTACCTATTCAATGAGTAGGGTATATTCTGTGCTTATACAGACTGAACTCAAAACACAAAACTCATAACCCAAAACAGTTATAGCTTTAGTATATCTTTAGCCTTCATTATCCAAAGCTATGCGTAACATCATCACAATCATCGCCTGTCTGGTGGCGATGCCACTAGCTGCCCAAAACGGGCCGCTAGACATGCTCGACGGACTCAAGTTCCGCAATATCGGACCATTCCGAGGTGGCCGTTCGGCTGCTGTAACCGGAGTCCCGGGCCAGCCAAATTTATTCTACATGGGAGCCGCCGGTGGCGGTGTATGGCGCACCAAAGACGCCGGCCAGCGCTGGGAAAACATCTCTGACGGCTTCTTCGGCGGATCTATCGGCGCAGTCGCTGTAAGCGAATGGGATCCAAACGTCATCTACGTCGGAGGCGGTGAAGTAACCGTGCGTGGCAATGTGAGCTACGGTTACGGCATGTGGAAAAGCGTGGACGCCGGCGCAAGCTGGACGCACGCAGGCTTACCCAAAAGTAAGCATATCCCGCGTGTGCGCATTCATCCAAAAAATCCAGATCTCGTTTATGCTGCAGTTCTTGGAGACCTCTTTGCAGACAGCGAAGAGCGCGGCGTATATCGCTCCAAAGACGGCGGTAAAACCTGGGAACGCATTCTCTATACCAATAGCCGCGCGGGAGCGGTCGACCTGACCTTTGACCCCACAAATCCACGCATCCTCTACGCCTCCACATGGAATGTGCGTCGCACACCTTATAGCCTGGAAAGTGGCGGCCCTGGTTCTGCTTTATGGAAAAGCACCGACGGCGGTGACACCTGGACCAATATGATGGACAAGCCTGGCTTACCCGATGGCCCGATTGGCATTATCGGCGTGACGGTTTCGCCTGTGAATCCGCAGCGCGTCTGGGCGATTATCGAGGCACCCGAAGGTGGAGTTTTCCGCTCAGATGATGGCGGCAAAAAATGGGTTAAAATTAATGCAGAGCGCAAGCTGAGGCAGCGAGCTTGGTACTACACCCGCATCTACGCGGATACGCGCGATATCGACAAGGTATATGTTGTGAATGTAGGCTTTCACCGTTCGAAGGATGGTGGAAAAAGTTGGAAACGCATTCGTACGCCTCACGGCGATCATCACGATCTTTGGATTGCGCCGGAAGACCCATTGCGCATGATCATCGGCGACGATGGCGGCGCGCAAGTAAGTCTTGACGCGGGCGACAACTGGTCGACCTATCAGAATCAACCAACCGCACAG
>JBGCFB010000072.1:0-5340 GCA_045106685.1 Bacteroidia bacterium
TAGCTCAACGCCAGTTACCATTTCGCTCAGACCAGATTCACCCACCTGAAAATTGCTAATGATTGCCCCTGAACCATCATATACTTGGATCATGATATCAAAGGTGCCTGTCGTTCCTGGCTGCAAAACTGAGGACGCTGAGATCAATTCGCCCGTATTCGGATTTTCGGCCAGCGAGCTTAGATATTCGAAGTTTGCATTTAGTCCGGTATTGTTGGTAGTAAGCTGATTATAATGCTGGGCCTGACCTGCCGTCAGAACGCAGCACATTGCAGCCCATAGTAGGCCGAAGAATAACATTTGGTTTTTCATAAAAAAAAGGAATTTAGGATAAGTAAAACCTGCTTGGGTACAGGCTATTTATCCTAAAGCTATTCCTCTGAGCTATGCAATGTTGAGTAAATAAATAACTGTTGTATTTCGAATAATAAGTGTGTGGGAATAATCCCGATATGTGGAATGTATTGTGAAGGAGTTGCCTAGTAATACCTTTATTGAAGGACTTATTATTATGACAATACTCGGAGCTTACCACCAGAACCATCTACGAGTCAGAAGCTGCCTGACTTCAGGAGTAGTGGATAAAGAGAATGTAGAGGGGGTGATAATTCCCAAAGTTCGGTTTTTAAGGTTGTTATCTATTGATACAAAAGCGTCGAATATAGGATATGCCACCAGAGCATGATTCTTATGTCGATGTCCCCAAATAGTCGAGCCAAATGGGTAGATATCAGGACTACTTGTATTGATGTATGTTATAAATTTTTGAGACAAATATGATTCAATGATCTCGGAGTTCTCCACGCTTAGAGCTATCCCAATCCAGTTGTCTACATCATACATCAAAATAAAATATGGAATAGCTAAATCTTCGTCATCAAAATGTATCCACAACCCTCCTGCCAGCTTAACTTTTTTAGTCTCTATGGATACGGAATCTTCACCATTTTTTGGCTCGATAATAATCTGATGCCCTTTAACAAAAGCGCTGTATTCCTTTACTATCTTTTCTTCATGCCCTTTTGATCTTGTTCGAATTGCATCACTTTCACCACCATAGAATTTAATGAACCAATCTTGGTTGCCTGAGGCTTTATAGGCGCTGTATATTTTTAGAAAGAGAGAAATATCTCCTCTAACAAAATATGATTCTAAAGAAACCTTATCCATGATGATAGGGCCCGGAGTTCCATCGAGCCTCTCCTCGTGCTCTTCATATATTGGCTGAAAGTGAAACACCCAAGCGATATCAGATTGGAAATGCTTATTCAAAATGACTTGCGATATGTCTATCGGTACCATTGCATTGGCTTCATAACGTGCTTTTGCAGCAAGTAAACCTTCAGCCTCAGTTTTCATGGATAGTTCGTTTTATATTAATGATTATCACGGTTGGTTTTGTATCGGTTGCTAACCTCTGTCAGCGCTTTAAGCATTGTGGTGAAGCGGTTGGAACCTGACAGAGGTGGCAGCAACCCCAATCGTGATAATGTTTATTTAAAAAGCCTCGATTATTTAACAAAATAATCGAGGCTTTTTTTCTATAATGTAACGTGTCTCCCTACCAACTACCCGCATAGTCCAACTGCGTTGACTTGAATGCGCTCTTTGGTGGCTTGTATGAAACGTGTACGTCTTTTAGTAACTCATAATGCACCTCACTGACTTTCTTGAAGATGTCTTTGTGCGTTTCGTATGGCATCGCGATGTCAAGCTCACGCCCGATCATAGCGACCATTTGCCAGGAAGGAAGCACGTCAAATACAAACTCAAGGTCGCGCCAGTTATCACGAAGTACGGCTCCTTTATCCAAACGGCTTTTAGGAACACGCATCCACATCTCAGGACTCATCTGACGAATCTGACGAGCGAGAGGCGTTACCTGTGGAATGCCTTTATTATTGATATAAGTTCCTTCTCCTTCTATTTCAATAGCAGCAGGAAGCAATACATCGACCTGCTCATACGCAGGGTCGTTATGTGTCGCATGCGCCAATACAGTTGCGTTGATAGCATCCATTCCCGCGAAAAGTGGGCCATTTTCCAGGCTGTATACAGCAGTATATTTGCCAGAAGCCATCAGCTCACGCATGCTTACTATATCCTGACCTTTGAAGCCAAGAAGCTCACAGCCCGCAGCATTTGGAGTTTTGTCATCCTGAATAAGCCAGCCGTCTCCGCTTCCTTCTTGTGTATCGTTTACATACATGACTTCGTCTGCGCCGAGGTCATTTGCCAAGCGTCCAAAGAGGTAGTTGCTTTCGAGTGAAGCATAAGCAGAACCGATGAAGAGGGTCTTTCCACGGTGCTCAGCGAGCAGGTTTGCTGCTTTAGGAATACCTTGCTCAAACTCTGCAGGCACATCGCCCTTAAGCTTAATGCCGCTCGCGCGATTCTTATTATAACGGTCTATATTGAGGCGGTGCGCATCGGCCATCCAGTGACCATTTACGTCATCATTTTGGCGAGGAGTAAGGCGAAGTACTTCATTGTTGCGAAGCCATACGGTCACATTGGTACCGGTGCTGTCGTTCATGTCGAGGCCGTCGGCTGAAGCCATTTCCCATACACGCGCCTTGAAGCGGTGTTGCTTACTCGTCAATGCTCCAACCGGACAGATGTCAATCGTATTCATCGAATACGGATCGTCAAACACCTCGCCTGGGGCGCATGAAGGGAGATTTTTGTCTCCGCGTCCTACGATAGTAAGCTGGTCTGTTTTGGAAATCTCTTCCGTGAAACGCACACAACGCGTACAGTTTATACAGCGCTCGCCGTCCAAAATTACATTTGGGCCTAGGTCGATACGCTTAGGCTTATGGCTCTTCTGAACTTCGAATCGCGAGCCTTCTGGTCCATACTTGTAGGTCCAGATTTGGAGTGGACACTCACCAGCCTGATCACATATAGGGCAATCGAGTGGGTGGTTGACAAGCATATATTCCAAGACGCCTTGTTGGGCCGTCTTGATCATATCGGACGTACGGTGTGTTTTGACAAACATACCTGGTCCCATATCTGTGTTACAGCTGGTGGCCGGTTTGCGGCCCCACATGATCTTTGGATTGCCCTCTTCGTCATATTGCAATTCACCGGTAGCGCGATCCTTGGCATGAAATCCAAGGTCGATCAGGCACATTCTGCAATTGGTAGGAGCAGACATAGCCGGGTGATAACAAAAGTATGGGATCTCTATCCCATTGTCGAGGCAAAACTGTAACAGGCGAGGACGCCCTTCAAATTCGTATTCTTTTCCGTCAATATTGATCGTAGCCATACGTCAGCGATTCATTTTGTAAGAAGGGTAAAGGTAAAACTAATTGTGTAAATTGCGTTTAGATATAAAGAATAATTCGCATCAATATGGACAATTCTATTATTTCAAAATATAGTCAGCTTTTTGACACCTTGGGCTTAGAGACCAAGCTTGAGTTACTTTCTCGATTAACAGCCAGTATTCAGAAAGGATTTAATAAAAAGCCAAACCCGGACCTGCTAGATGAATTAGCAGGGTCGTGGAGCGATGTTGAGGATAACTGGAGAGCGATAAAGCCTATTAAAAGTTCAACCTCGGTTGAGGATATGATTATTGAGCAAGCTTATAGTCCTGTTAATAAAGAAGCCTTTTACGACAAAACCTCCAAGATCAAAATGGACGAGCCTCTAGAGGAATTGTTATCAATGTTGGACTAATGAACTATTTATTAGATACTAACCTTGTACTTATCTACCTAAGAGATAGTCCACTTGCCCGCAAGATTGAGGAAGATTTGAATCTATTGAACGGGGAGCATAACTTAATAGTGTCAGTTGTGACGGTAGGTGAGCTTCGATCTTTAGCTAAACAAAATAATTGGGGAAGAAAAAAGATTCAAGCAATGGAAGACGCGCTCTCTAGTTTTCTGATAGCTGACATTAATACTGAGCAAATTTTAGAGAAATACGCCGAGATAGATGCCTTTAGCCAAGGTAAATTAAAAAATACAAAAACAAATTTTTCATCCCGGAATATGGGTAAAAATGACCTTTGGATTGCTGCTACTGCTTCCGTTTTGGATTTAGAATTACTGACAACAGATTTTGATTTTCTGCATCTGGAAGGGCAATTTGTTAAATTGCGATCCCTCAAGATTACATGATTGTCAGAATTTCCCCTCCATGCAGATCACAAACATCTCCGACTTTCTCCACTACTATTCTCGCATCAAGCAGCGCACAATTCGGCTATTTGATTATATCCCTGAAGATAAACTGGAGTGGACCTATAGAGCTGGGAAGTTCACAATGGGTGACCTGATTCGCCACAATGCATGCATCGAACGATTTATGTATGCCGAAACGGTACAGGGAAAACCTAGCCGCTACGCCGGCTGCGGCGAGTCTTACGCCAAAGGCAAAGAAGCGACCATCGCCTTTTACCAAAATATGTACGCGGAATCAGAAGCTATTTTCGCCAAACTCAGTCCTGAAGCTCTGCAACAAAAGTGCCTTACACCAGCAGGCACACCTATCACAACCTGGAAATGGCTTCGTGCTATGGTCGAGCATGAGATCCATCATCGTGGACAACTTTACATGTACCTCGGAATGCTGGATATCACTACTCCGCCCATCTTTGGCCTTACCTCAGAAGAGGTAGCAGAGAAGAGTAAGATTGAATAGCAATTTTAGAAAGGGGGTATTTGATCTCGTGAGATAGAATGTTAAGAAAGGGCGGCATAGACTTGATTTTATGCTGGATTTTTGTTGTGTTGGGTTTTTGAAATATGCCCTTCAATAAGGCAAGCGGTAGAAGCAACGCATCCAATAACTGCTTCGTTTTATTGAAAATAACACCCACATGAAGAATTTAATATTTACCCTAATTATTGTATTGACATGTGCAACACTCTCTGCTCAGCGAGACTATGAGCGAGTGGATAGTATCGTGCAGTTTATGATTGAGGCTGGTGTAGCTACGCCTATTATTAAATACAATTATAAGTACGATCATGCTGGCAGAGGTTGGCTTATGCAATATTTGTATAAAGATACAAGCCTCAACAAATGGGAAACCACTAACTGGGATTGGTATTATTATGATAACGATAACAGACTGGTGAAACAGGAGGATTTTTCCTATAACCCATATATAACCGAGCGAAGATTGGAAGGCAAGAAGTACCTGCATTCCTATAATCAGACTGGAGCATTAACATCTACTTTAGAATATAGTTTAATCCGCAATTCCAACCCTTACGCATGGCAAGAGCATCGCAGGACTACTTATAGTAATTTCGATAGCCAAAGCCGTCCACTAGACACGATTGTAGAAACAAGGGTCGATAATAGGTTTATTCT
>JBGCFB010000073.1:0-14758 GCA_045106685.1 Bacteroidia bacterium
CTTTCTTCGGCAGGCTCAGGACAAACTAAAGTCGAAAACGGTGGCTGAGCGTAGCCGAAGCCACCAAAATAGTGCCTTTGGCACTGTTCCCTTCGGCTACGCTCAGGGAACGGCCTTCTTTAACATTCGTTAGACAACTTCTATGCACTTTCTATTAAAAACAGGTTGTCTTTTTTAACTCTGCAAAGCAGCCACACCAGGCAGTACTTTTCCTTCCAGGAACTCCAGAAGCGCACCACCTCCGGTAGAGACGTAAGAGACTTGATCTTCGAGGTCGAATTTTGCGATTGCAGCTGCGCTATCGCCTCCGCCGATAAGCGAGAAGGCGCCTTTTTTGGTGGCAGCTGCTACAGCGCGTGCTACAGCTTCGGTGCCTTTAGAAAACGTTTCCATTTCGAATACACCCATAGGACCATTCCAAAGGATGGTTTTAGCATCCATGATGGTGTCGTAGAAATACTCAAATGTTTTAGGACCAATGTCGAGTCCCATCATATCGTCTGGGAAATCTTCATTACGAACAACGTCTACTTTGCCACCTTCCCCAAATACATCCGATACAACAGAATCAACTGGAGTAAGGATAGTTGTGTTTTTTCGCTTTCCGGTTTTGATCAAACTCGCCGCAGTATTGACATGCTCCAATTCAAGAAGTGACTTGCCAATGCGATAGCCTTTTGAACGAAGAAATGTAAACGCCATACCGCCGCCGATTAAGAAATAATCGACTGTATCCATCAGGTTTTCAATAATTTGAATCTTGTCGGAGACCTTAGCGCCACCCATAATCGCAACTACCGGATGTTCTGCATGATCCAATACCTTCTGGGCATTGGCAACTTCTTGCTCCATCAAAAAGCCGGCATACTTGTCTTCAAAAAATTGCGCTACGGTGGATGTACTTGCATGCGCCCGGTGCGCCGCACCGAAGGCATCATTCACATAAAAATCCCCATGACGCGAAAGTTGCTCTGCAAAAACCTCGTCACCCTTTTTCTCTTGTGGGTAAAAACGAACGTTTTCTAAAAGAAGCACTTGGCCAGGTTTCAGATTTGAGCTCATCTCAAATGCTTCTTCACCGATGCAGTCATCAGCAAAAAGAACATCGCCCTTTACATGCTTGCGAACGGTTTCTAGTGTTTGGCGGAGGCTAAATTCAGCATTTACCACGCCTTTTGGACGACCAAAGTGCGCCATGAGTACAGCAGAGCCACCTTGCTCAAGGATATGGTTGATGCTTGGAGCCGCACCAGCGATACGTCGATCGTCGGTTACTTCTTTATTTTCGTTAAGCGGCACGTTGAAATCAACCCGAACGAGGGCGCGACGACCCTGAATGTTTGCTTGCTTGAGACTTTTCATAGCACGTAGATGTGAATTGCGTTGTGAATTTGGTGCAAATCAACATGCTATTAAGAAGAATCACAATCCATCCGACATATTTCTTGCAGGCCTGGGTTTGCCGTATGAAAGTCTCGTTTGGTGGAGTTCGAAATTGCGGAGCTCGATCTCATTTTCATTTTTAACATCTACCCAATCTATATCATGATCAATGAGCTCGACTAGTGAGGTAAACGCGGGCTTTCTACTTCCGTCGATAACGATTTTCCATCTGGAATTAGGAAGGTTTCCCAAGTGTGGAGGATCACTCCAGGCAGCGCAGCCAAGATCCATGGCGAAGTCACGCGCAAATTGCAGCGTTAGCCAGGGGTCAAGCGGGCTTTCTGTCTTATGCATAGTGAGGCATAGTTCTACTTCCCAGGGAAGTAGCTCCGGTTGCATAACAAAACGTTCCGCTCTGAAGTTTGCCCAGCTGGCCACGATCTCCAATGTGGTAGCGTTATGTTCTTTAATTAGGGCGTGTGGTTCCATAAAGGAGGCAGCCACCTTCGGTAATTTATTCCAATCAACCTTGCTCAGGTAAATGAAAATCTGCGATCCTTTTAGTTCTACATTCATATCCGACTTCCTCAATGGTAATGTATAAGACTTTGTAAGCGGCTGGATTTGTGTTAATTTGCCGACTTCTACAGCGTATAACATACTTTCTTAATCATTGTTTTAACCTTAACAAGCAAACATGAAGAAGCTTTCCATTCTATTGGCCCTTATGGCGGTAACAGTAGGCCTTATGGCTCAGTTGCCAGCAACTGTTGGTCCCGACACATACGGTTACTCCGGTGAGTCATTTGACGATACCGATTCACGGTATACTTTTATTGACATTACACAGATTGGTACACAGGTGACTGGCCTTTCTGATGACAACTTTGTAGGTCCATTCAACCTTGGTTTTGATTTCCAATTCTACTGGTTGGGTCGTGATCGAATTTTCATTGGTTCTAATGGCTACCTTGCTTTTGAGCGTGGCTATAACGTGGCCTCTCAAGCAGGAGGTTTTCCTGTAACGCCTAATGCTGCTGACCAGAAAAACGAGATGATTGCAGCATTTCTTTCTGACCTTTCATTCTCTACTCCTGCTGGTTCTGCACCTAACCCTGCTACATGTTATTTCTACACAAATAACACCGACCTTGCAGTTGTGAGTTTTATCGATGTGCCTTTCTGGGTAACAGCTGCTGAAGACCCGAATCAGTATGCAGGTGCAACTACCTTCCAGATTCAAATGCGCAAGAACGATTCTTCTATTACCATTCTATATGATAAGCAGGAAGGACGTTACTCAAATAACTATGACCCTCAGACTCCTAATCCTGATCCTGCTCCGCTTGTGATCGGTATTGAAAATGTTTCAGGTACTTTCGGTCTAGGGCTTTCAGACGTATTCCCAACAGCTAAGACAGGTATCCAATTCAATGCTCCTTCTGTAGCTGGAATTACTATTCCTGATGTAGAAGTAAATGACATCCAGAATGACGAGTCAGCAGGATTCTTCCTTCCTATCAATGGAGCTGACTTCTACGTAGGCGGTACTTTGTTTAATGTTGGTAATGCTGACATCAAGAACAAAGTTACTATAGACGCTCGTGTAGACCAGGGACCAAACATCCTGTATGTCAGCGACGTGGAGTTTGACTCACTGAACCAAGCTACTAATGAGCCTTTTTTCTTCCCATCTCCACTTATTCTTACTTCTCCTGGTGCTTATGAGTTCCAGGTTGATGTAACAAATAACGAAGATGTTAATCCTACGAACGATGAAAAGATCATTGAGATTAATGCGCTTGATACTGCAGGCGGAAGATCTGTATTTGATTATACACAAATCGTAGATCGCGAAGGTGTAGATGCTCAGGCGCTATGGACTGGTGGAATGGGACAAAGTGGTGTAGGTGTATACATCGAGCCATTTGGTTACCCTACTACTTTTGATGCTGCTGAAGTATTCGTATTCCCTAACCCATTTATTGATGTAAATGGTAATCCTACAAACAACGACCTGACTCCTGATGGTGATATCCGTATCACGGTACACCAGAGTGATCCAGCAGGTGGCATTCCAGGAAACCTTCTTCTTCTTGATACAACCATTGCTGCTGCTGACCTCGACATTGAAGGGCCTCTTGGCACAGGTGGTGGTACACTTCTTGGCGATTGGAACCGTGTTGATTTCCCTAGTCCTGTTACTGTTAATTCAGGTGGACTTTATGTTGCTTGGTACCACTACAATGACTCTGTTATTCTAGGTGGAGAAACACTTGCACCTATCAGCCGTCGCTGCTATGAGATTCTTGACGGAGTTTGGGCACCTCACCGTAGCCGTAATACTGAAGATTTCGGTATCCGCCTGCTTGGTGATGTTTCAAATGTTCTTATCTCTGGTGTAGAAGAGCCAAAGGAGCTAACCACATTTGACGTTTATCCTAACCCAGCTGAAGGAATCGTAAATCTTGATCTTACATTCAGCAACCCTACTTCTACTACTATCCGTGTGATTAACATGGCTGGTATGAAAGTACACTATTCAGCACATCCTGCTGCAACAGTTGTGAATGAGACCATTGATCTGCGTCATGCAGCTAAGGGTATCTACTTCCTACAGGTAGAAACTCCTAGTGGTATCCAGACTAAGAAAATCGCGATTAAGTAATTGCTGATTTTTTAATAAAAAAAGCCTGCCAGTTTTACTGGCAGGCTTTTTTGTTTTTGATAACAAGTCTGGTTACACTTTTTCTTCTTTTGGTGCCCAAAAGGTTTTCTCATAAAAACGCAAAAGCTTTGCTCCAATAGCGTCTGTGTCGAATTTCTCACGAACAAGTTCATGCGCTTGTTTTCCGATGGTCTCTGCCATTCTGGGCTTTTCTAGCAGTGTGCCGATACATTGGATAAATTCGGCGGCATTATCTGCCAGCATGAGATGTTCTCCATGTTTTACAGGAATACCCTCAGCTGCGATACGACTAGCCACGATGGGTTTTGCCAGCGCCATTCCTTCAATAATTTTTACCCGCATGCCGCCACCTGAGAATAGCGGAGAGATGAGTATTCCATGATTCTGCATGAAATCATATGCATCATCGACTTCTCCATGAACGATCACATCGGGTTTGCTATAATTAGCAAACCATGGGTCCATGTTGCGGCCTGCGAGGTGAAATCGCAAGTCCGGATATTGAGACTTTAATTTTGGCCAAACCCTTTTCAGAAACCACTTCATCGCTTCCATATTCGGCATCCAGTCCAGCGCTCCGATATAGCATATTTCCTGTGCAAACTCGGAAGAAGGAATATAAGGAGTAGCTGTAGGAAGGTGTGAAAAATCAGCACCTGCTGGACATACCTGGATCGGTACGGAAGCTCCCATCTTTTTAAATTGGGAGGCATCGCGTTTCGTAATCGGCACGATCGCATCATAGCTTCCCTCGCCTGTGTGGTGGTGTTCGTATTCTTTTATTCGGTTGGCAGTTTCTTTTAAATAGGCATATTTAAAGTTCGAGCGGCCATTCTTGGCTTCCTCTGCCTGTCGTTCCCAAAGCTCATGTTCAATATTATGCGCCCTTAAAACGACTGGAGTAGCTGGAGCATATTGTTTGATGAGTGAGACGTATTCAGTAAGATAAAGACCCTCCAGCTGAATAAGATCAAAATGCTCACGACGCAAAATACCTTCTAATTGTTGCCGAAATTCCTTGGAATTAAATCGCCATACATGGTAAGGCTTGGAAGAAAAAAGAAGGTTTGCGAGCGCTGGTACAATCTTGATTTTGATATCAACGTCAACCGCATAATAGGTGGCGAGGGACTTGATGTCTTCAGGTAATGTACTGAGGTTCACGTAGTGCTTGAACGTATTCATTCCAAGCACGCTTACGGAACAATCAAGGTGCGCAAATGCCTTTACAAGGCTCATCACAGCAATAGTTCCCCCGTCGTTAGCCGGATAAGGAAACTTATTACAAATGAACAATATACGTGGCTTTTGACTCATGGATTAAAGCGCAGTAATGGTGAATTCTACCCGACGGTTTCGCCTTCGCCCTGCGGATGTCCTGTTTGAAGCTACAGGTTTACTCATTCCGAATCCCTTTATTTTGAGACGAAATGGAGCAATCCCCTTTTTTTCAAGATACTTTTTTACTGCATTTGCCCGGTTTTCAGAAAGCTCTACCTTTCTTAAGCGGTTGCCTGAAGCATCTGTATGACCTGAAATGAGAATCTGAACCTTATCGTTGAGCTTGAGAAATTTAATCACACGCTCTAGCTCTGCCCTGGATGCAGGCAGTAGTTCCCAGCGACCAGGATCAAAGTAGATTTTATCGAGAATAAGGGTGTTTCCTACCTTGATAGGGTCGAGTTTGATTGTCCTTTTGATACTAGTTTTGGTAATGATTGTATCCATAAACAAGTCTTCCCCATAGAACATGTATCCTTTGGCGAGAACGTTAATAGAAGTCAATCCATATGCAGGTAGGAGCATGGCAAACCTTCCACTCTCAGCGTCACTTTCACTGTAGCCAAGCGAGTCAAGCGTAATATTATCAGTAAGTGTAATGCCTGCATTTACGGCACTTTTTTCTTCATTGTCAATGACTGTTCCCAGTAGCGCAGGCGGCGTCACATATGCTTTTACATTTCTAGATACTGGATCACTAAAATTGGTGAGCCACCAATCAAACCCTCCTGCATGGCGGGGGAGTGGTGTACGGATAGTGTCGGATTGGCCTGGAATAATTTCACCAGGACCGACTTGCTGCATATATCCCAAGCCAAGAAAACCTCCACGTGGAGTTTCGGTTATTGAAGCTAATCCATCTTGGCCGGTGTAGCCAAAATTTCGGATCCATTGCTTATTTCCAAAGAGGTCTAGTTTAATAACATAGCCATCATAGTAGCCCATGTTTAAGCGGAAATCACCATTAAATGATTGCGTGGTACCGCAAATAACGACTCCTCCGTCAGCAGTTGCTTGAATATCAGTAACTCCATCGGCTCTTGTGCCTCCAAATGTTGTACTTTGGAGTAACTGCCCGGCAGGGCTTACCTTGATTATCCAGGCATCTCCACGACCTTTTTGTGCTGGAATGATGCCACCTGGGGGAGAGAATGATGTTCCCGCAAAAATAAGGTCGCCCTGCTTGTCGACGCAACCTCCGTGTATTGACTCATTTAGTTTGCCGCCATAAGTCTTTTGCCAAACGATTCTTCCATATTCATCCAGTCCCAGTAGCCAAAGGTCATCTGCACCAATCTTATTCTTGACCTGGCCATTTGTAGAATTTGAAATTAAGGCTGCAACAAAGGAATAGGGGCCCGTTTGTAGAATGCTGGAAACATGTTCATTTCGGGTTCCTCCGTAACGATTCTTCCAAATAATGCGACCGTCGTAGCCGATTTTTGCGATCCAGCCATCAAGCCCACCGTAGGGCTTTCCATCCATTTTGCCATTATAGCTCCCGCTTTCGCCTCCTATCAAAAGCCCTTCCCCTGGCATTTCTACAATGGATATTCCACGGTCATTGCCGCTTCCACCGTAGGTTTTACTCCACTTGATCTTGCCTTGGGGATTGAGCATAACTACCCACATGTCAGTTCCGCCATATCCGTACTGTATATCTCCGTCCTTGGAATTTGTCGTGCCAATAAATACTAAGTCGCCAGTTGACAGCTTCAGTAATTGACTTATAGATTCCTCCCCGCTTCCCCCAATTACCTTGCGCCAGAACGTGAATCCTTGTGTGGCATAGCGACTGATCACGACGTCATTCATCGTGCCGTGAAGCCCTCGTCCCAAGCCGTCATTGCTGGCAGATTCGCCTGCCATCACAATAGTGCCGTCATCTAAAAGAAGAACTTCCCGGCCAAAGTCGTTATTTTTTCCACCATATAGATGTTGCCAAAAAGTAACTTGAGAGGAGAGGGCATAAGGAGTGAGGAGGAGAATAGCACAACAAAGGTTACGAACAAGATGCATAGAGCAAGATTTCTTTTTTTGTGGGGTAAAAATACACTTTTTTGATTCTATCTTAATGATGCTGGCGCGCTGCCGGACTTCCCGACCGATCAATGCCGGACTGGCGCTCGTCGAATACCTGGATCGCCTCTGCAACATTCAGAAAGAATGATTCCTGGCCAAATTCTTTGAATAATTGATGACGCGCAAAGGTGTCTCTGGTAGGGCCCAGAATTCCACTTATATACATGGATACTCCGCGTTCTGTACAGGCATTGTGAACATCACGCAAGGATTGGACACCCGTATAATCCAGTGCATGCATTCCTTGCGCAGCAATCAGCAGGAGTTTTAAGTCGCTTCCTTTTTCCTGAATATGCCTGATCATCACTTCTCTGAAATTCTCTGCATCTCCAAAAAACAGACGACCATCGAACCGAATAATCAGCGCGTCCGGTCTTTGTACAACTTGAGGAAAACGCTTGATATTGCGGTATGCGCTGCTACCAGGAAGCTGTCCCAGAATGGCATAATGCGGCTGAGCCATTTCGTAGACAACCATTAGTAAAGCAAGCCCCAACCCTGTGAGAACACCTGCTTCGATGCCAATAAAGAGTGTAGCGCAAAACGTTGCAACAAGTGTGAAAAAGTCCTTTCTATCTTTTTTCCACAAGTCTGCCGGAAGCTTGAAATCTATCAGTCTAATAATCGCCGAGATGATAATCGCCGCCAGGATGGCATTTGGAAGATGGTAGAAGACTTTTGTAAGAAATAGAAGCGTAAATAAGATAAAGGCTGTTGCAAATAGCGAATACAAGGGACTTTTAGCTTCAAGCTGATTCACGACAGCAGTTCGGGAGAAACTTCCTGAAATAGGAAATCCTTGAAAAAATGCCGCTACAACATTGGCGAGTCCGATTGCTACGAGGTCTTTATTGGCACTTACCCGATGATCCTGGAGTTCCTGCTCAACCCATTTGGCAATGGATATGGATTCGATAAAGCCCAGAACAGCAATCGTAAATGCACCAGGAAGCAATAATTTCCATACTTCGAGATCGAACTTTGGAAGAACGAACGGAGGCAAACCACTAGGGATATCTTCAACTATTTTTACCCCATAATCCGAAAGCCCAAACAGCCAGGATACGAGTAAACCAAGCCCTACTGTGAGGAGTGCTCCTGGAATTTTGACAGGTGTTTTCTTTTTTAAAAATGTCGCTAAAAACATCAATCCTATTCCGCCAAGCCCCACCAGCAAACTCGGTAGATGGACGTCCTGGAGGTGACTCAAGGTGAAACGCCAAACTTCAATGATGCCTGCATCGCCAGGCGTTTTTACTCCCAAAAGGTGCTTTATCTGACTCGAGGCGATGATAATCGCAGCGGCAGAGGTGAAACCAGAGAGAATGGGTTTAGAGAGGAAGTTTGCAACAAAACCCAATTTAAGCACACCCATCAATGCGCGTACAATACCCGCAAGTAGGGACATGGTGATTGCCAGGGCGATAAGGGTTTCTTCATTTCCCTTTGCCAAAGGAACGACAGCCGCAGCAGTAAGCAAGGCCCCAAGGGCCGTAGGCCCGATGCTCAACTGACGCGAAGTGCCCAGTAGTACATAGACTAGCAATGGAAAAGTCGCAGCATACAGACCATATATCGGAGGAATCCCAATAATGAGCGAGTAAGCCATACACTGAGGTATGAGCAGTACGCCAGTCGTAATGCCTGCTACAAGGTCGGTTCGCAAGCTGCGCCGTGTATAGTTTGGGTCAGAAAACCAGGCCCAGATAGGCAATATTTGCTTCAGACGCTTCATGGACCCGCAAATGTAAAACTTTGTCCTCTTAATTCCCTGTGAGTCGCATCAACATTTTCTTTCCATTTTTATTAGCAGGATTTCGCTTTAAGGATTCTCGATACAACTGGATAGCACGGTCCTTATTTCCGAGCTGGGCATAAGCCTCTGCAAGGCTATCATAAGCGTTCCAGCTTTCGGGGTGGGCGAGGAGGTTTAGTTCGAAAATAGTGCGAGCAGCTTCTACTTCTCCTTTTTGTAAGTATCGATACCCGAGTCGTTGCATTCTGCCTTCAGGAAAAACTTCATTGGGATCTTTTTTAATGGCAAATAGATCAAAGAGCGCGCGAGAAGTTGGGTAGGATTTCTGCTTTGAAAGAATGCGAGGAATTTGAAAAATAGCAGAGGGATATTGATCATAGCCAAGGTAGCTAAACAGGTTACTTTTATAATTATACCCTTTATCAAGAACATGATCACCTACTGAAAGCCCATTCTGACTATTCGTGAAAAAGACGACCGCCTTTTCTTTTTCAGGAAAGCCAATTACAAAACATTTGAATGGCCCATTATCACCCCAATGCCAGACTGCTTTACCATATTTTGTTTCTACTAAGCCTATGCCCAGACCCCAGTAGTAAGACTCATCACCTTCTTCCTTGACAAAGCGCTGTAGGCGTAGCATATCCTGATGGGTTTCGTTTTTCAAGCCTTTTCCCTGCATGATGGCCTGCATAAATCGAATGTAATCGCTTGGAGTAGAAAGTAAGCTATAGGCCGCAGCCGGAGTGGTATAGGTATGTAATGATTTAGGCTCCATCGAGCTGGTATAACCCGTCGCTACTTGGGAGTGTATTTCTGCCTGATATACATATCCTGTCATGTCCATATCCAGTGGATCAAACACATAAGTCCTTGCGAGTCGCTCCAGGGATTTTTGTGAGATGTGCTCGAGCACAATTTGCAAGAGCATAAATCCTTCTCCGGAATATTGAAAACGATCTCCTGGCTTAAAAGCGAGCTTGATCGCTTGCTGGCGTTGACGCCAATTTGGGAAGCCGACACTATGTGTAAGCAGCATACGTGGAGTGACAAGGTCAAAAATGCGCCCAGGATATTCACCTTTGAAAAATTCTTTCTCAAGGTGTTCTTTTGGAACGATTTGAACAATTGGGACATCAAGGTGCAGTTTTCCTTTGTCTACAAGCCGTAGCGTCAGATAGGCGAGTACGGGCTTACTGAGCGAGGCTGCTTCAAAAATGGTTGAGGAGGAAACCAATTGTTGATTTTGAATGTCACGAAACCCAAAGGCTTCAGAGTAAATTTCTGCTTCCTGAAGCCAGGATAAGGAAAGGCCTGGAACATCAGCGCTGTCCATCGCCAATGGCAGATTTGTGCGGATAGTTTCTATATCAAAATCTGGAAGCTGGCTGTGAACAGGAAGCGCGCCATGCATACATAGCGCAAGCCACAGCAAAGTGGAAAGGTAGAAACGGTTCATATAAACAAGCTTTGGTTTCACCAAAGACGCGCATATATTTTAATTGGATGTATCGTAATATACGATATCACCCGATTATGTAGGGACTACAGTAAAGGGCTAAATAGGCGCGCAATTTTTTCGAAGAGCCGATTGCGTTTTTTTGATTCCTTGAAATTTGTCAACAATACCTTTTCGGCTTCCTTGATGTCGTTTTCAAACCGTTTCTCTAATTTCTGACACGTAGCATGATCATAAATGAGCGCATTTACTTCAAAGTTTTGATCAAAGGACCGAATATCAAGATTGGCTGTTCCTACTGAACAGAACCTGCCGTCTACCATCATCAGTTTGCCATGGTTAAAACCTTTTTTGTATAAAAATATCTCCAAACCAGCTTCTATAAATTCTTCGAGATACGATCGTAGGCCATGGTTGAGAATGGTAGAATCAGATTTTTTGGGAATCAGAAGACATACTTTCACGCCTCTCAATGCTGCTGTTTTAAGTGCTGTGGAAATTGCTTCATTTGGTACGAAATAAGGCATAGAGATATACACATAGCGCTTAGCCGAATTGATCGCGGTGAAGTAGGCCTGCATAATGCTGGCATATTCTGAATCAGGGCCACTACTGGCAATTTGTATAAGACAATGATCTCCGTGCTCATACCGTGATTTTGAAGGAGCAATCTGGAGGGATTCTTTTGCAGCAAAGTTCCAGTCTTGAATAAAAATACCCTGCAATTGCTGGGTCGCTTCCCCCACTATTTTTACATGTGTATCCCGCCAGTCGCCTACTTCAGGATCGGTTCCTACGTAGGTATCAGAGATGTTGACGCCTCCCACAAATCCGATATAATGATCGATAACGACGATCTTGCGATGGTTACGATAATTGACCCGGTTGCCAAATAGCGGAAAACGAACAGGGTAAAATTCTGATACCTGAATGCCGTGTTTCTTAAGTGATTTGATAAACGATTTACTCAGGGACCAGCTTCCGACTGCGTCATAAATGATGCGAATCTCGACGCCTTCCTGGGCCTTTTTTATTAAAGCATCTCTAAATTTTTTTCCAATAATACCGTCCTGAAAAATATAGTATTCAAGGTGAATATGCTCCTTTGCTTCAGCGATTGCATCGAGTATTCCATTGAAGGTTGTGCCGCTATTATAATAAAGCTGCACCTTATTACTTGTGGTGATAGGGGCATGATTATTATTGAGCAAAAGAGCTATAATGCTCTGATTTTCAAGCGGTTGCTCACTTAGAATGGGATGCGTATCCAGCATGCCAGGAGTCTCATGATGGGTTAGTCCAAATTCAAGAATACCTTTCTTTCGAAAGAGCCGCTTTTTTCTAACTCCTCTTCCAAACGTTCCATACAGTACCAAACCGATAATGGGTAAATAAACGATCACCATAATCCAGGCAAGCGCCTTGGGAGGCGAACTGTAATCATAAAGAATAATGACAATAGCCGAAATAACCCCCGCGAGGTATGCAATCCCTATCGCAATTAATACCCATTGAAGCAGGCTTAGATGTAGGAGTAGCAAGGGCATATTATCTTCTGATTTAAAAACACAGTCAAACAAAGGTATCGTACCTTTATGGTAGAATGAAAAAGAAACGATCATTATTTGTCCGAATCCTTCGCTGGACGGGAATGCTCATCGGCTTAATCTTCATCGTATGTTATCTGTTTTTTCGATTTGGAATGAGCATGAATAAGTCTGACGAAGATATTGCTGCCGTTTTTTCCAAAACCCAATCTCCCCAATATCTGAATGCTACAGTAGGAGAGCACACGATTCATTATGCGGTAAAAGGAAATGCCAAAGGACCGCTTGTTGTACTTGCCCATGGTTCTCCTGGTAGCTGGGATAGTTGGTTGATTTATTTTCAGGATACAAGTCTGACAAATCACGTCCAGCTATTAGCCTACGATCGTCCTGGTTTCAATAAATCAACTCCTTATGAACCTGAGATTTCATTAGAAAGGCAAGCTGCCATTCTTGGGCCAGTACTCGATACCTTGTCGACAGGAAGGCCGGTAATTGTTGTAGGCCATTCTTATGGAGGACCTGTTGCTGTCGAAATGGCTTGCCGATTTCCTAGCAAGGTCAAGGCAGCGCTTATTCTTGCCGGCTCTATCAGCCCGGAATTGGAAAAGCCATATTTCAGTTTCCAAAGTTGGTTTGGAAAACCATATCTAAGAGCACTTCTCCCACCTCCAATGGACGTTTCAAACAGAGAGATTCTACCGCTTAAGGACGAATTGTTAAAGCAGGCTGGCTGCTGGGGCAGGATCAATGCTTCTGTGTGCGTGCTGCAAGGTAGCGCTGACAACCTTGTTCCGGCTGGAAATGAAGTGTATGCCTTCCAAATGAGTCAAGGCCTATGTGGGACCACCTTATTACCTGGAGTGGATCACTTTTTTATTTGGAGCCAAAAAGATATCGTAGTACGCAGTATTTTTGACCTTATTCAGAGCCTTAATTAATATGAAAAATTTTCTACTTGTTGCCTTGCTTGGTATAAGCTTTCTGCAAGCACAAACACTCCGACTGCGTCAGATCGGGACCTTGCCTGCCTCACTTGAGGAGTCCTCTGGTTTGGAGCAAGGACAGAATCGCACGCTTTGGTCACACAATGACAGCGGAAACGACCCTGTGCTTTTTCAAATTGATTCTACAGGCGCGCTGATGCATGAAAGCTATATAGGAAACGCTTCCAATATCGATTGGGAAGACATTGCCAGGGACAATCAGGGCTACCTGTATATTGGCGATTTTGGTAACAATGGAAATGGTCGTCAGGATCTCCGAATTTTACGCGTAACAGAAATAGATGCAAATAATTTGGACACTGTGGAGTCCGAAGCTATTACGATTCGCTATGCCGACCAGTCCACCTTTCCCCCTTCATCATCGCAGTTCCATTATGATGTGGAGGCTTTTTTCTGGGCAAATGATTCCTTATTTCTTTTTTCTAAAAACCGCACAAGCCCTTATGATGGTTGGATATATTATTATGCAGTCCCTGATAATCCTGGCGACTATATAATAAGTAGAGTGGATAGCTTTCAGGCAGGTGGAACTCAAAAGGAAAACTCCTGGATTACTGCCGGTGACATTCGTGAAGATGGTAGCCGTGTTGCCTTGCTTTCGTCTGATAATATCTGGCTGTTTTCCTGTTATGCTGGAAATCGATTTTTTGATGGATATGCTAAAAAGATAAATCTCCCAACCCTCACTCAAAAAGAGGCGATCGTTTTTGTTGATAAAAACAGATTGCATATCAGTGATGAAAAGGTTTTTATTATAGGAGGTCGAGTATACGAAGTCGATATTAGTAGTATTCCGATGTTTGAAGTTGATCTTGGTCAGGATAAAATATTGGTGGAGGACTCCGTGGTATTACATGCGAATGTCGCAGAAGCGGCACAAGTCCGCTGGGCATCGGGAGAAAGCGGAAACGAGCTAGTCGTTCGCCAGGAAGGCGAATACGCCGTCGAAGTTAACCTGAATGGCTGCATTGCCCGCGACACGGTCCGCGTATTCGGACCCAATACTGTCGAGTCTCAGGCAGACCAAATTGAACTCACCGTCGGCCCCAATCCTTTTGCTCAAAGCATATCTGTGCAATTGAATCTACCCAAGCCAGGACCGGTGTCATTGATCTTACTGGATAGCGCTGGAAAAGTAGCATATCGCGACAGAAAAGTATTCACAGCAGCTGGCTCCCATAAGGTCGCATTCAGGCCGCTCGGCGTATCCGCAGGCACGTACCAATTAGTGCTTACTCAAGGCGATTTTCGCGTGAGTGGGCGGGTGGTGAAGCAGTAGGTTTGATAAAGTGATTTACTAGTGGTCAGACCACTTAAGTCGTCAGACGACTTGCGCGCACGCGCGTACGAGAAAGCCTCAATTTCGTTCTAAATTCATTTCCCAGAATAAAGCTTACATCCGCTTCCTTTGGCAATTCCCAATTTGCATGTAATTTGGGGCAAATTCCACTACACTATGTTTGATTCAATCCTGGCCTTTTTTCGTCGTCTGTTTGGTTCTGATCAAGAGAAGACTAATGCTGAAATAGTACGTGAGACAGCAAATGCTGATGA
>JBGCFB010000074.1:0-8318 GCA_045106685.1 Bacteroidia bacterium
TTTTTTAGAAAAATTGTCATTTCGACTCGCGTAGCTGAGGAGAAATCTTGACTTTATCGACCAATTAGCTAAAAGTCAAGATGTCTCGCCAGCTCCGCGGCTCGACATGACAATCCTTTTGGGATTCGTTAGACAACCTCACTCTAAAGCCAGTAGCCTCAATCGTTAATGTTAGGTTAAGATTCTAAAGATAAATTCAAATACAAGCATCTTTGTAGTCCTATATCTTGTCTTTAAACTGTTCGCTACTTTTATATGTAGTACCTGTCTGGAGGTACGCACGTATAGCGAAGATTATCGCATGCTGATTCTGGAGCGTATCACACAGCTCCTCATTGACAAATTAGCGTTTGATAAGGATATCCACATGCTTAACCACAAGCTGATGAAACTACGTTTTACAATCCTCCTTTTTGCCCTATTTTCTGTTTTATTGGCTAATAATCCTCCCGCAGAGAAAAATCTAAATGCTTTAAGAATTACAGAGATTCCCACGATTGACGGTATTCTGGATGATGAAGCCTGGGAAGGGGAAGCCTTTTTTGAAGGAGTATTTACGCAGACTCGCCCCAATGCCGGGGCACCGGCAAGCCATAAAACGAAAGTCTCTGTTCGGTATACTGACTATGCCATATATGTGGCTGCACGCATGTACGACCCTGAACCGAATACGATACTCACAGAACTGGGCTTACGCGATGACGACAGCCGCAATGTCGATGCTTTTGCCATTGGCTTTGATCCATATTATAAAAAGCAGAATGCCTTCGTTTTCAAAGTAACTGCCGCAGGCGTTCAGATCGACCTGTATATCCGAAACGACGATGAGGATTACAATTGGAATGCGGTATGGAAAAGCGCTGTCAATATCGATGAAAAAGGCTGGACTGCCGAGATGGAGATTCCGTTGTTCAATCTTCGTTTCCCTAAAGAAGATGTGCAAAAATGGGGACTCAATTTTCTCCGCCAAATACAGGACAAACAAGAGCAATCCTTCTGGAATCCGATCGATCCCAATGTAAATGGCACCGTAACGCAGTTTGGTGTATTGGATGGTCTTGAAGGGTTGAAGCCGCCATTGCGTCTGCAACTGATGCCGTATGCGACGAGTTATTTGCTACGCGATCCGGGGCAGGAATTCCGCACCAGCTTTGTGGGAGGCGCAGACCTAAAGTATGGTATCAGCGAAAGTTTTACACTTGACGCGACCTTGATTCCTGACTTTGGGCAAGTGCGTTCGGATAATGTCGTGCTGAATTTATCTGCTTTTGAAGTCTTTTTTGATGAAAACAGGTCCTTCTTTGTGGAGGGAACAGAACTCTTTGATCGAGCCACGATGTTCTACTCGCGGCGTATAGGTCGGAGCTGGGCCAGTAGTGGAGACATAAGCATGGAGGAAAATGAGCAACTGGTGCGGCAACCTACCGAAGCTCCTTTGTTGAATGCGATCAAGGTTTCAGGTAGAAATAAGAATGGCCTCGGAATCGGTGTTTTTAATGCGATTACGAATAAGACGCAATTCACACTGGAAGATACCCTGACCAAAACACGGCGACAAGTCGAGGCCGACCCTTTGACCAATTTCAATATGATCGTGCTGGACCAGCAGTTGCCGAATAACTCCAGCGTAGCTGTCTACAATACCAATGTGCGTCGCTTTCGCGATAATGCGCGCCAGGCGAATGTAACAGGCACTGATTTTTCTTTTTTTGACAAAAAGAACACCTGGAATATAAAAGGAAATGGCCGCCTGAGCCTGATAAGCGAGTGGGATAATACTGCTCAGGAAATGGCTGATGACTTGGGTTATCGCTATTATTTAGAATTAGAAAAAGTAAGCGGGAATTGGCAATTTGGTATAAATCGTCTGGTAGAAAGTGTAAACTACAACTCCAACGATATGGGCTTTCTACGCGCGCCGAATGAAATTTCCCACCGCGTATTTTCGAGCTGGCAGAAGAATACTCCTTTTGGGCCCTTCTTACGTGGCGATGTAAGTGTGTTTACCAGACTTACCCAAACGCATCGCCCTTTCGAGTTTGAAAAATGGAATATTGGAACAGATGGTTCAGCGCAGTTTAAGAACTTTTGGCAAGCGGGTTATGGAATAGAAAGTCGCCCGGTGCCAGAATGGGATCATTTCGCGGCACGTGATAACTATCGCAAATTCATCAAGCCTGCCAATCATAATATGTGGATGTGGTTTAATACCGACTCACGGAAGCAAGCTTTCCTAAACATGAATTGGGGAGGATGGTCCCGCCCAGCCTGGAATCAATTCGATAATTGGTTAGGGGTCAGACCGCGCTTCCGCTTCAATGATCGCTTTACCCTTGAGCATGACGCGAACTTCAACTGGCGCCGTCGCGAAATCGGCTACGCCGACCAGCGTGACCTCACCAATAATGGAGAAAACGACGTGCTGATGGGCCGCCGCTTTGTGCGGAATATCACCAACGTACTCAACGCACGCTACACCTTCAACGAGTATATCGGCCTTACTTTCCGTGCGCGACACTATTGGAGTGCGGTGCGCTACACGGATTTCTTCATGCTCAATGAAGAGGGAAATCTCGACGACCTCGATTTTGATGGACTTGAAGAACAGTCCTACAACCAAAATTTCAACACCTTCAATATCGACATGGTATTCAACTGGCAAGTCGCTCCTGGCAGCTTTTTGCAAGCAGTATGGAAGCGTTCAGTTATAGATTCTGATGGAGTTGATCCAACAGCCAGACTAAATCCCTTTTCCGATATTTCAGCCCTGAATAACTATCGAGACAATGTGTTCGGAATCCCAGGCCAAAACAGCTTTTCGATCAGGCTTACCTACTTTCTTGATTATAGTATGTTGAGAAGAGCTTTTAATGGGCGGTAGGGGTTGCGGTTCATTTGTCATTATTCATGGATCATTTTCTTTTTCCGTAAAAAGTTGATTTTAAACGCACATCATTGTCAGGGTCTGAATCTTGCAATGATGCGTAATCAAAATATCCATAGTCAATCCGGAGGCTATCGCCTCCAGCCATAAGTTGCCCCACACACTGGTGCAGGCGTAAGCAATCTTCTAGCTCTCCACCATAACCTCCTCTAAACCGGAATCCATTCGCGGCTCCAAGGACATCGATGATTTTAGAGCAATTGACTGGAAAGTTATTGAGCTGGAAATAATTAATCTGGCTTACAAAAATAGGATCAACAAACTCCATTTCCATTTCGAAACGAGTACCAGGGTCATGTGTACAGATTCCTTCAAATTTTCCTTCGATATCGTATGGCGTATGCGTTACTCCCTCAGGATAGTGATCTATAAACCTGATGATCTCCGCTGTCTTCGTAACCGTATCGCGACCATCGTCCTCAGGAAAACAGCCTGTGCGAGCAGGGCCTTCCACGATGTGTGTCACCGTAAAAGTGCCTGTATAGCCTCCAAAGGTCACCAATTCATTAACTCCTTCCCGAATCTGAGGGTCACGTCCTATAATCCATTGATGCTTAATATTTCCAGTATCCCATGAAAGGAGTTTCATAGGATGAATATTCATATGCTTTCCGGTAACATTCTCTAGGTCCAGGTCAATATCAATATCTGGGTAATACCCTAAAGTCTCCTTCATATCAAACTCCGCCGAAACAGGCCCCAGCCCATAACAAGGATCATAGTTTTTGCACTCAGGATCAGTCGGGTCATCGCAGGGCTTGCAGCCGCTCAGGATAGCGCCGAGGATGGCGAGTAATAGCAGAAGGTATTTCATAAGGGACAACTTGACGTTTTTGTAGGGAGCGTTAATGTCCTCGACAAGTACGTCAAATGCCCTTGTTTCTTCATCGGCTCAGTGTCACGGTTTGAACTTTAAACCTTAGCAAATCATCATATGATATTAGCCTCGATCTACATTAAATTCGATAGACCATGAAGTCTCGTAAGGATAATAGTAACTCTGGCGGTATTCATCGAAATAGATAACAGCACCGAGGCGCTTCATCATTGAGATATTGCGAGCGATAGTGCTCTCAGAGACGTCGAGACGCTCGGCAAAGGCGGCTCTACTTCCTGTACCACGACGCTTAATCAACTCGTGCATCCGGTACATTTCTTTCATTTTGGTGACAATAGGCATGGGAAACAAATTAATAGTAAAACAGGCCGCTATGCGTAGTAGCGAAGAAAATGGGGTAAAGACGTCAGTGTTACTAATTTCGTTTTATAGTTAGACACAATTTCGACATTTGTACCCACTCGTCCCAATCGATTTTTCATATATATAGAAAAACCCCTGCACAATCGCTGCACAGGGGTCTTAAAGGGTGTTTTTTGAGAAAGTTTTTTTATTGCTTCATCACTTTTGCGTGATGAATTTTTCCTCCTGCTTCTAATCTTACAATGTAAGCTCCAGGTTTGAGCGATGTGCCACTCAGGTTGATATCATGTGTTCCTGTTTCAAATGATGCTCCCTTTAATGGCTCTGATACCATTCTTCCCGACATATCCAAGATCGTAATAGAAACGTTTTCCTGTTCCTCTACACTAAAGCGTACCTTAAACTCATCTTTGAAGGGAGAAGGAAAAACTTGCAATAGGTTAGGTATAATTTTGGATTCAGAAGGGGGGCTTGCTATTCGGGTGTTTTCGAATATTGATTCTTTAGCACGATAACTTTCACTATTACAAAAACCACCAATCTCACCACTTGTCCAAGGAGTCGGCTGAGGGCCGCACTCAAATGGATAACCAATAATCAATTCAATGTTCGGACTGATTACTGCGTCTGGTGAAACATTAATAGCATCACCTGCAATCAGCCTGACCTTTTGTACACCTGCACCCACACTTAGGTCCGCATTGATATTGATATCATACCAAGCATAATGCGTGATGATACCAGTACCTGTGAAGGTAGTCGGCTGATCAAACTCAAGATTATTTGGAGTTATTTCAGCAAGGCCAGCAGGAAACGTTCCTGAAGGGATGCTGGTGCTTTTTTTGTCAACACTATAGCGATATTCTTTAAAATCAGTTATCGCTTCACCGTCTGTTCCGATAGCATTGAACTCATAATTAATAAGCACACGGAGGTACATTTCTGTATTTAAAATATCACTATCGCCATACAAGATACTGTTGCAGTCTGGGTATTGACGATACGGATCATATTTTAGTTCTGCCGTTAGTTCTCCAAGGCAGCTTATTGGTAAATATGGTGTTATATAGCCTGTTGATGTCTGGCCAGCAAAAGGAAGTTTCTCCATGTTGACCAGTTCAAAACTGCTCAAGTCTGGTCGGATAATTTCCAGCGCAACCAGGATTTCAGTGTTATTGGTATTTACCTGCGCACGTGGATTAAATGCATAATCAAGGTCGCCACTAAAGGATACTTGATAGTGCCTAACTCCGGCCATTGTCTGAGCAGGTTCATCATGAGAACATGGCCCTCCAAGCTCTATTACCTCTCCTAATTTATGATTTGGTGAAACATAAACTATTGGTGTTTTTAACATGCCGAATACACCCAAAGGGTCATTATAGGTCGGCCTATCAGGAATTCCACCTGGCTCGCAACATTCTGCAAGATCGTCAGCGTTCCGACTTCCAGGGGTAGCCATGTTGATTTGAGCGCATTCTAAAGTGTTCTCGGTGGTTATATTGCCTGATAATACGATTTCTGACTCTATGACCATCGGTGAAATTTTGGCAGGCTTATTTTTAGATAATTGGCCTGATAAAAAATTAAAAACAGGGGCAGCGATCTTCATCGCTTTCTTAATTGTAAGACCTTTTGCAGCGGCTTTAGTCGCTGAGCTAGCCGTTACTACTGGTGTCGCTGTACCTTTTGTAGCGAGAATGGTCCCAACTTTTGCTGCAGTGGCCAAAACATATAATGCACCCGCTAAAAAAGATTTCCCTTGTTGCTCTGCAAGCAGCATCTCCTTTTCATAGATTTTTGAAGCTTCTTTGTGAATATATGCTCCTGGTGTGTAATTAGGATTTGTTACATCCCGGGCAAAAGAAGCAAGGAATTCCTGTGGGTCATATCCACCTTGCCAGGCAGTTTTAATATCCTGAGCGACTCCAGTTGAACGCCCCGTAGCGTCAAATTGTGATTCCTCAATCGCTGTAAAAGCAACATTGACCTGAGATTCAAAAAAACATACACATGGATCATATGCCATGGGGAAATCTGCATAGAAAAAGCGCCCGCACTGATCAGGAAAATATACTGGAGAATTTACTCTTTCAATAGTTGTAAGCTGATCCAATGCGGTTATCTGATTAGAAAGCTGGCTAAATATTCCCGAATTACTGATCCAAGGAGCAGTAGCATTATCATCATTATTCAATTGCCATAATGAAATCTCAACAACTTGTTCTGTATCAAAAATGTTAAGTGAAGCAATTACTCGGAGCGTTGAAGAATGGCGATTATATAGCATCAAATAATATACACAGCCATCATTCAAGTAATTTCTAAGATTATTTTCCAAATCGTTAGCGTATTCAGAATCCATTTGCCCAGCACGCATTAATAGCCCCATATCTCGTTTTACCAGTTCCCAACCATCTGCTGGATAAAAATCACTGTCGGAACCTTCCTGAATAGGGCTGGTTGGACTATTATTGGTTTGGTAAAAGGGACTGGTAAAATATTCTAAATTATCGTTAATTGACCCAGCACAGCTCCTCGCAGGGTAATTAGGTTTCATCCAATCAAAGGTGTTGAGTTTGTATGGTGGAGCTAAGGGGTCTGGATGATAGGGGTTTTCAGGATTAGTGGAAATGCACTTGATGCAGTCATCTCCTTGAGGGCAATCTTCGCTTTGAGCAAAGGAATATAGTGTGCTACCTATAAGCAGCACAATGAGATATAAATATTTCATGGTATTTAGTTTATTTTTAAGACACCCTTAAACAGATATTTTTCAGGGGTGGTTTCGTGAGTTCTAGTACCTGGTATCCAAGGATAGATATGGTAGTCTATTTCAATAGAATCTGAATAAGTATCACGCTTTATCCAAATATCATATACACCACCGCATAAAGAGTCGGTTACGGGGACATAGTAGCCTACAAAAGCATTTGAAAGCTGCCGGTAGCCTACGAATCCTCCTGATAAGTACCATGCAGAGGGTCTACTTAATCCCCCTATTGTGCAACCTTCATAAGGGTACAAACTCGTTATCGAGAAAGGCCCCGATGTTCGGTTAGACGGTCTTAGAAAAAAGCTGTCAGTTTTAATTGTAACCGTAACTGGACCTTGATTCCCTTTAATTTCTCCAATATAGGTGCCGTCATAAGCATGTTTTGTTCTAGGAGGGATTCTGTACATTGTGCGAGTTAAGCTGTCATAGCCATCATCATTCGGAAAGCAGTCTAAATCAGGAGACCGTTTAACAACCAAGGTAATTGGTATATTCTTTCCTTCAGGAAACTGACGTCTAGATACACTGCGCCCTTTGAGTACTTGAGAACCTATATACCAGGTGTAATCTGCATCTTCATCATCTTCTATTGCTACAAATACAGCGTCAGCAACTGCAATGGTATCAGTGTCATAAGGCTCAAATCGATTTCGGTCAATTGCCTGTTTTTCTGCCAATCCCCCCGACTCATAAATGTAAAAGTCAGCCTTTACTTCGCCAGGGCTATCAATGCAAGGATCAAAATTCGGGCACTCAGGATTGCGGGGATCTTCACAGTCGGGCTTACAGCCACTCACAATCGTAACTAATGCCATCAAGACAATCAGGCTGTTAAAAAAATACTTCATAATAAAAAGGGCTTAGTCATTTGTAGGTAAGGGCTCCTCTGCCTCATCCAATTTGGTTTCCAGTTCTTTAATGCGGTTTTCCATCTGAATGATATAGAGGAATAGTTCTTCTATCTTTTCTTGTTGGAGGCGTGTCATATCACCGATTTCAAAACCACCTCCATTATTATCAAGTTCAGTTTGTGAAGGAATGTTTGGCAGGTGGCCGTTTTGTTCAATAAAAGTCTCTACCGAATCAAGCGCAGGAAGGGTGTAATCTTCATCAAACACATAGTCGGCCCAGGCTTGGTCCACTTTTACTTGGCCTGTCATAATGCCTCCTGTTACAAAAAGACGGTAGCCTACAGCCGATGTATTGGTATTGGTGCCAATGCTTACTTTGCCATCATTTTTGATCGTGACATTGCGCACATAACTACTCGTAGGAGCATCGTAACGCTCAAAGCGAGTCTCGCCATTTGTGCCCGTTTGTAGGGCGATATCGCCTGACCCGCCTGGGTCGCTATTAGGCCAAAGACTCATGGATGCGCCATCGGACGGCGTAGCATC